>JAJRTM010000001.1 GCA_024278285.1 Planctomycetota bacterium | reverse complement strand
GACTTACACTACTCAGGCAGTTCGTTACGAATTATCCGTGATACCCGATTGCCTCACTTGTGAGCCGACCTTTGCCATAGTAAAGTATATCTGGATACAAAAAAACAGTTGATTCGGTTGTAGGCGACAGTATGAAAATCATAGAGGCATTTGAAAAGCTAGAAATTTCGCCCAATTCAAACTTGGAGGATGTTCTGAGTGCTTATCGGACGCTCTCAAAAGTTTGGCATCCTGATCGATTTACTTCTGGTTCGTCTATTCAAAAAAAAGCAGAACTAAAACAGCGGGAAATCAACAAAGCTTTTGAGATATTGAAGAAGGCATTTGAAGACGGTTATCAGCCTACCGAAAGCGGTGCCGGTCCAGATAATAACAGAGCAGGAACTACAGCAATACGGACTTTTGATGCGGTTTATATGGGAGGAGATCCTCGTGCTACAAGAAAAAAAACACCCTGCAAAATCATATTGACTAATGACGTTTTTGCTATCGCTTTTAACGAAGATAGAATTTTGACTTATCCCAAGGAAGACATCAAATTCATGTCTCATGGAAATGGTCGAGTCTATTCGAAGAAGTTGATTAAAGACCCTGAAGTTCCGCTCGAAAATTCAGACATAATTCATATCTCATTCATTGACCCCGAACAGGTTGTACCGCCATTCCTTGTCAAATTAAAATTACAAGGTGACTACTTTGCTAAAGTACTGAAAAAGTACATGCTTGAATATTACGCTCTTAAGAACTTAGAAATATATCAGCAGTTAGAGAGGACTAAACAAGCTGAACAAGCCAAGAAATCTGAACATGAAGTTCCCATAGAGGCAAATTCCACTACCAGCAGTACTACACAAAAGAATTCCTCTTATTCTAAGGAATACAATGCAGTGATGGCTGCGGGGGGAATATTTGTTGCATTTATTGTATTTATTTTATTTCTTGCTGCTATTGAGAAGAATAACAATACGGAAAGTACCATAGAAAGTCTGCCTTCACATGCAATAACAAAGGGAAATTATTCTATTTGGACAGAGCCTCCAATCATTACGGGCAATCAGGTTTACAAACTCAATATTGCAGTTCCAGTAGCAAATAAAACCACAGCTAATGGTGGCTATCGGGTAATTCCCAATAAACTTAGCTACATCAGACAAGTTGGTAGAGGGAACATTCCGGCAGGAGAATGGATTCATAAATACGGGAAAGCGATAAACGCTATTACCATGCGTGGATATAGTGGTGGTGCCTCAGTAGATGTTTGGATTGACGGGTTCAGTTTTAAATATGTCATCAGAGTCTCCGATGATCAGAGCAGTAAGCCTTCCTCTAATCAGATCATTCAATCAACTTCTGAATTAAAAGAATCTAGACGTGAGACGACTAGATTCTTTGAGATCCCCACAAATGGTAAGGATGTGGTATACGTAATTGACTGCACTAACAATGTGAACAGAAGTAATGGATTTCAACAGATCAAGGCAGAATTAGTAGCCAGTCTCGAACGATTGAAGAGTACCAACAGATTTCAAATTCTCTTTTTCGATGGTGCCTCGATCTATCAGTTTAAAGATCGTATTGGAAAAACTAAACTTCAGGCTGCAACTGATTCTAACTTGTCTGAAGCAAAGCGGTTTATTACAGAAATAGTGCCCATTAGGCAAACGGCTGATTCTACTCGTGCTCTGTCTTCTGCTAGTATGCGGCGAGGTGGTTCTGAAGCGTTCATTAGGCAAACGGCTGATTGTACTCGTTTTCTGTACCAAGCGATTTCATACTCACCAGACGTTATTTTTTTCTTGGCTGATTCCCAAACTCTTTCTTTGAGAAAATCAATTCTTCCCGACATTCAGCGAAAGAATCATGGCCGAAGCGTAATTAACTGTATTGAGATTAATCCCACAGTCACTGATCGATATGTTAAATACTTAGAACTTCTTGCAAGTCAAAACAAGGGAATCTACCGCTCTGTAAAACAATGAAGATGATGTGTTTTGTAAACCGGGTAGATACCAGTAATTTATAATTCTCAATGGAAACAAATAATGTTAACACGATTGTTCAAATTAGGTCTTTTATTGCTGGCAGGGTGGCTGCTTCCAGGGAATGTTTTTGTTTCGCAGGTTGTTGGGGCCGAGCCGGTACAAGCGCGGGCTTTGGTTTTTGTGATTACTGGTGAGAGTAATTCCGGAGGTGTGGGGAGAAATAAATCTGCAACTGAAAAAGAACGGATGCCGCGGGCTTGTGTGCAGATTATGAATTTGACGGATGGGAAATTCGGTTTTGAAGATATGCAGCTCGGCGTAAATAATCTGCGGGATCATTTTGGATTCAAAGAGAGTCAATACGCGATCTATCACGGGTTTGAAAATGAATTGGCGAATGCGGTTGAAGCGGGTGCATTCCCTGGTCGGAAGCAGGTTTATCTGATCAAAACCGGTCACGGCGGTTCCCGTATTGCGCAATGGGCGAAAGATGCTCCTTCGGGATATTGGAAAAAGTTTGTGCAACGTATTGATGCCGGGAAAAAACAACTTCCAGATAATCCGCAGTGGGTCGTTTGGTTCAGTCTGGGGATAAACGATGCGCTTGCAAAAACGCCGGTTGATCAATGGAAAAAGCAAACCGTTGCGCATTTAAAAAAGATCAAAACGGAATTGCCCGGCTGCATCATCGTAATGACACAATTCGAATCGATGGGGTTTCCGAAGTACAATGCTGCGATTGCAGAAATCGCCAAAGAGGAGCCGAATGTTTTTTCCGTCAATTCCAAAGGAGCCGACCTGGTTGATATTTATCACTGGAGTTACGCCGGGCTGAAAACCGTGACACAACGGATGATCGCGGTGACCCAGAAAGAAATAGGAAAGTAGGGCTTGCTTTCGCCTCTCTTTCGTGTGGATAGGCTATACGTTTTCAAAAATTGCCTCTTTGAATTTGACGACGAGGGTACGTATTGACACGTGTTGATTTGCCGTTTATATAAATAGGGCTTGTTGATAAAGTTATCTGAGGCTGGACGAAATAATATATTATGTTTTTCGGAAAAATCATGGGGCTTGGATTTATTTATTTATTTGGGCTGAGATTACCAACCTGCACTTTAGGGGGATTACGGGACTTGCGTTTTCGGCGTCGAACTTTCGGCGCAAACAACTGACAGGCAGTTCTATTTATCATGTATGTAACCTGATTTCACATCGCCATTTACATCAGAAACTATAACTCCCTTACCTTGCATGAGTTACATTATTGAATTTAATGTCGTTTATCATTTTTACCTGAAACGCAATAAATAAAGACCAATGCAAGGTGTATGTCTTTCCATCGCCGACATTCCCCTAAAGTGCAGCACAATAATAACAGAGTAAAATACTTTATCAGCAAGCCCTACTAAAAGTTAAATCGACTAAAGCAAACAAGTACCTGCAAAAAGCAATTGACGCAGCCCCGGAAAGTGAATCCGCCAGGCAGGCACAACAGTTATTGAAATAAAAAAAAATGGCAAGGCTTCTCCAGAAGAGAGACCCCGCCGTTTTCTGTTTACAACTTACACTTTCGCCTGATGCGATGTTTGATCAGATGATAGTCTGATTCAGCAATGCGGTGGCATTAACGAGTAATACCGAAGGCAAATCCAACACCCATCAACGAGATGTCTTCAGAATCATCATCACTGACGCCATTCCAGTATTGAGTTTCTGCTGCAACACGTGCAAACAGGTTTGAAGTGCCATTCATAATTGCTCGGTTGTACTCAACTCCCAGTTGCAATTCAGAAACAGTGAATGTTGTGTTTTCACTGCTGACAGCACCGTTCTCCAGGTTACTTTCGCTGTACAGGACCGAGGTTCGTCCCAATCCGAACAGGCTGAATCCACCAGAAAGATTACGACGCAATTCAGTTCCTACCACTAAACCCATAGCTTGTTGCTGAGAAAGGAAACCAGCTCCTGCAGATTCATCTTCACGATATTCTGCGTAACGGAAACCACCAGAGACCAAACCATCCAGCTTTCGTCCCAATTTGAATTTGTCGGTCACTTCCAGGTCGATCATTCTCATACGAATCTGATCGTAACGGCTTGTTGCAGGTCCGTTGGCGTTAACTTCCCACCATCGGGCACGAATTCCAAGACCGTCTGCTCTCTCATAGCCAAGCCAGACAGATGGCGCAGCCGTGTAATCGTAGTTAGAAGTTTGCCCTTCCGTGTGATATGGTTTTAAGAACGAAACACTTGCACCACCAGTGACCCCACCCTTTTTACTGCAAGTTGAGCAAGTATCTCCCAAACATTCAGTTTCACAACCAAGATCACAGCCATCGGTACAAACTGAATCAATCGCACTTCGGTACGAAGCGAGCTCAATTTCCAATTGATTAATTCGTTCATTGAAATCAGATGCAGAGGCGTAATTCACAGATTGCGCCTGAGCAGTGATGGTTCCCGCTGAAATAAACAGCAACACGCCCCACGCCCCTAAAGACCATTTTCTCATTGCACTTCCCCCTCGATTTGAATTCGTCTTGAAATCATCGCTTCAAGCAGGACAACCTGCCTGTTAACACAATCTGAAACTGCTCCTGTAATTTGAGACAGGCACTCTCATTGGAGATGTACTAAATATAGTAATTCCGCGCAAGAAACTGATTGTTCCGTGATTAACTATCGTCTTGACTGTGACAGCAGATCAATGCAAATAATCCACACCCAACCATCCCCCCTACACGACCCATTTTCACAGGAGCGGAACACCTCAGCAAACCATCCTACACCGGTTTCATCATGGCAGGACGGTTGCCGCGGGAGAAAATAGTGCCGATCTGGTGACCGCCGAATCCGAGAGAGAGTTTTAGTCCGTTCTTGAGAGGAACTTGTTTGGGGCGGGAAAGGACCGGGCGAATGGGGCAGTTGGAATCGAGATTTTCGAGATTGGTAACCGGCGGAATGATTCCGTCTCGCAGCGACAACAGCAGCCAAGCCAGTTCAATACTCCCGGCTGCCCCCAGAGCATGTCCGTGAGCCCCTTTCGAAGCAGTGCTCCAAGGTTGATTGGCAGGATCACCAAAAGCAGATTCAATCGCAGTCGCCTCCACCAGATCATTACTTGCAGTACCAGTCCCATGCAGATGAAGTAAATCGATCTGTTCTGGAAGCAACGCTGCTTGTTTTAATAAATCTGGCAATAATCGTTTTAATGTTGTCCCTTTAAGATCGAGTTGGGTCAACCCGACTGGATCGTTATAACTGACTCCTCCCCGCCAGTGTGCATAACACTTTTCTGGAGGAAACTCGGGAAGGTCATCGCGCATCATCAAAAACATCGCGCCCCCTTCGCCAATCACAAATCCACTTCGATCCTGATCAAACGGCTTGCAGGAACTTGCCGAGGGAAGGCCAGGCGTGGCCAGAATTCCAAGTCGCCTGTAAGAATGAAGCACAAACGGATTCACGGAAGCATCGACACTGCCTGCCAAGGCGAAATCGCAATCCCCTTGCTCGATCAATCGAACTGCTCGCAGTACCGCATCAAGCCCGGTCGCGCAAGCAGAAACCGGGCATAAACAAGGCCCCGTCATTCCAAAATGACTGCGAACATGCGTTAACGGCCCTGAAGGCCAAAGCGAATCAAACGGAAGCGGCGAATCGCGATTCGGGAACGGGTGCCCCTCACAATGGTATTCATCCAGCGGCCCTTTACTGGTGCCGATGACGCAGGCAAAACGAGAAGAACGAAGTTGCTCGGCATCAATCCAGCCAGCGTCCTGGATCGCCTCGCTGGCAACTTTCAACGCGATTGCATTAGGCCGAGTACATTCGCTTTGTTCTGGAATCCAGGAATCAAGCAATCGAAGGGAACAAGGAAATTGAAGGGAATCCGAAAATGAAACGGGCTTCATTGAAAGAAGTTGCTGCCAACTTGTTTCACGCGATTCCCCCAGCGGGGTCATCAATCCAATTCCTGTGATGACCACCCCCATAAAAAACTACACCACGAAAAATAACGAAATCCGAATAACGAAATTATAAACAACTGCTGAAAGAAAAAATGAGTTTCTTATTTCGGATTGATTGCTTCTGATTGATGACAAAAGTTACCGCCGATTGGCAGATCGGCACACAGCGAACAACGCCCCGCCAATACCTGCCAACAGCAGAAGAACATTCACAAACGGAAATCCCGATCCACCGGAAGCGGCCTGGGCTATTGTTGTCCACATAAAATCGCCTTCTTCAAAGAGATATAAACAGCACTTCAGACTGCTGCCAACGTCTGATCCTTATGAAATAACTGACCCATTGGAAATCGACATTGTTGAAATTGCTGCTTCGCCACCCAAACGGTCTGCCAACTGGCTGACCGCTGCTTCATCGCTTTGGAATATTCATCCAGCCAGACACCGTAAAAAGCATACCGTTTCGATTGAAAACTAACGAGTGAATGACTCGGTTCGCTAGAAAAATCTCCGATTAATTCGTAAGCAAAGACCAATAAGCTGCGGAAATCAGTTCCAAAGACCTGCTGCCACTGTGTTAATCCCTGAATATCTTCAACGGTCGCCCAGTTTTCCCAAGACCGTCCCTTCAAGCATTTTCGCCCTTTCACATCTACCAGGAGATTCGTTGATGATTCACAGTAGACAATAAAATCCATTGATTTTAAGGAAGCGTCTTTCAATAACGCCCGCCGAGATTCGTCCACCGCTACGTAGGCAGTACGCTGCTGACGCAGATACTCCTCAAATGCGGCCTCGTAATGATTGGAACGAATCATGCAGGTGAACCATTCGAGTAAAAAACGTTAATGCAGCCAACTCAATATTTATCGTAATGAGCCAGTGAAGAAACGTCAACTCCTGATCAACATAACCCGGCCTAGTCGGAACCAAATAAGTTTTACCGCAGAGTTCGCAGAGAACCGCAGAGAAAAAAAGAAAGCTTTGGCATTTTCTTTTTTCGTGTTTTTCGTTCCTTTCGTGGGCAATTCAAAAAGGAGCACAGACATTCCTGTCTGTCATGTTTGAGCATCTCGTATTCAAGGCAGACAGGAATGTCTACCCTGCGTTCAAACTTTTTATTTGAATGAATCGAGGTTTTCTTAAATAGCCACGAAAGAAACGAAAAACACGAAAAAAGAAGGAAATTGTTTAACGGCAAGCCGACCTCGACTGCGTCAACAGGTTTAAGGCGAGCCGGGGGTGTAAACCTAGGCTGTTAAAATATTGGGGTTGGTGTGGTTTTAATGTTATCCTGTATTTGTTCCTTTTTTATTGGGCCCAGATCTCGGTGGCGTTTGGATTGTACGGACTGCGGAAGGTTCTCGCTGCACCATGCTTTGAGGTGCT
>JAJRTM010000523.1 GCA_024278285.1 Planctomycetota bacterium | reverse complement strand
GTGACTGCACATCGAAAATCGGGAGACGCCTTGATCGTGATGCCCGCTACGATCGATTCGACATACCGACGGTGATCGAGCAGCGGTGCCAACGAGGCCCACGATTTTTCGTTCATGCGATTCCCTTCATCCAACACGCAAATACTGCCGGTGAGCATTGCAGAAACCAACGGCGAGGCGTGATACTGAATCGTTCCCCGTTCCCCCAGAACCGGCGTAACCAATAAATCTTCCGGTCGGGTATCTGCGGTGCATTGATAGATGTAAGCAGATTGTTGCCGCTCGCGAGCGGCGGCAAGCGCCAGAGTCGTTTTTCCAATTCCCGGCATTCCAATTAAGCGGGGCGTTAAAGCCAAGTCTCGCTCATCAATGACCAGCCAACAGGCGAGAACCTGTTTGAGGACTTCGGTTTGTCCAATCCAAGGGCTCTCACTTAAATCCGGCCGTGCCAGATGCAGTGTCACGCCATCAATTTCAACATGTTCGCTCATGGGCAATTTCTATTCATTGTATGTAGTGCCTTTTCAGGCATTAAATTGGGAGTTGGATTTTCATGGTCCGTGCTCCGTTGTCGCACTATTTTGATGGTTCTTCCCACATTTTAGTGGCTAAAAGAAAACAGAGCCACGGATTCACACGGATCAAACACAGATTAAAAAAATGTCACTCACACAACAGAATCATTTTCAGGTCAATTGAAGTTGAAAATTCTCTTTTTCCTTTGCGTCTTGTTGCAAATCCAGTCCTCTTTTTCTATTGAAGATTCGTCTATTTGTTTGACTAAAGTTTCTCGCAAAGGTAACAAGAAGAGAGGTTCATTTTCAGTTTTTTCTTCTGTCTCTGATATCGTCCTTGCTTCTTGAGGAGAATTGATCCGTGAAAATCCGTGTTCATCCGTGGCTGTAAAATGTTTCAGCCATTATAAAGTATGAAGAACTATTTTGATGTACCGCACCAAAATTAAGACTTGTAGACGCAGTAGTATTACTGTGGAAAATGGTTCCACAAATTGAATCAAGTTTTCGTTCGACGTTCCTTATCGGGCATGTTATCATTATTCTGTGATGATGACATCATACAATCTCAATTCGAATTGACGAACCAGACTGAACAATAAGGGTTATTACAGTGCAGACAAATCGATTTTCAATCTTGAACAGCCTACTGCTTGCATCACTTGCTATTCTATGGACCGCGACAGCTGCGCCAATCAATGCGGAAGATAAAAATTCCTCCTGCTGGGAACTTCGCGATAATGACCGTGTTGTTTTGCTGGGAAGCACTTTTATCGAACGGGAAAATAATTACCCGATGATAGAAATGTCGCTGAGGCTTGCGTACCCTAATCTGAAGTTTTCTATTCGGAATCTTGGTTGGTCAGGTGATAATGTGCTGGGGGAATCGCGGGCTTATTTCGGGACGGTCAAGCAGGGGTATGCTCATTTGCTCGAATATGTAAAATTGAACGATCCAACACTGCTGATTGTCAGCTACGGACACAATGCTGCATTCGCGGGAGAAGCAGGGCTGGCTACATTTCTTCAGAAATATGATTCATTGCTGAATGATCTGCAAGCAGAAAACCGTCGGATTGTTGTGCTGGGTCCAACTCCTGCAGAAGCGGTCTTCTTGACGCAACAGGAGGCTGATGAAGTTAATCGCAATCGTAAACTCTATAGCGATGCGATTCAAAAATTATGTACCTCGAAACAGGTCGCTTATGTTGAAATGCTGGAGCGGATGCAGCACTTGAAAAAACAGTTGCACCTTGAACAATTAACAACAAACGGCATCCATTTCAACCAGTTGGGATACGCCGTTGCGGGGGAAGCGATTCTTGATTCTTTGGGGAAATCGCTAGTAGAAAACAATCAACTTTTGTTGACCGATTCGCAATTTCAATCTGTCAGCAAACCGCTATTGCAGGGGATTCTGAAAAAGAACGAGCTGTTTTTCTATCGCTTTCGCCCACAAAACGAAACGTATTTGCGTGGTTTTCGTAAACATGAACAGGGACAAAACGCAAAAGAAATTTATGAGTTCGATGCCCTGGTAAGCGAACAGGAAAACAAATTGGCTCCGTTAACAAAGTCAGTCAGAAAAGCCTGGTGGAAGTAGGTTTTGCTATTTACAGACCACGCAGTTCAACCGAGTGTGAAGAACAAGTATCTAACATTTTCTTTCGTGCCTTTCGTCTGTTTAGTGGTCGTAAAAAGAAGAACCACGAAAGACACGAAAAAGAGGTAAATCAGTCCCTTGTGTGTTAATTTGCTGGTTATGTGTTTTAGACTGTTTTAGGATTTATTTTTCTAAGATGAGGGAGAACAGTTGCCTGAGATTGTTCTTGAAAAGGAAAGTTATTTAATAATGGGGGCTTGCTTTGAGGTCTATAAGGAAATGGGCTGCGGTTTTCTCGAATCTGTTTATCAGGAGTGTCTGGAGAAAGAACTTTCACGACAGGATATCCCATTTCAACCGCAGGTGGGATTGGGACTTTCTTACAAAGGACAACGTCTGTTACAAAAATATATCCCTGATTTCATTTGTTACCAACAAGTAATTCTGGAAATTAAAGCTGTCTCAATGTTAGCCAACGAACATCGTGCCCAAATACATAACTACCTGAAAGCGTCTGGCTGCCGACTCGGCTTGCTTGTCATTTTGGTCACTCTCCCAAAGTTGAATATGAGAGAATTGTTCGATAAGTGTAAATAAATAAAAACGCTCCGACTGATATATTCTGACTCTTTTTTTCTTTCGTGCCTTTCGTGGTTGTAAGAAGAACTGCGAATGGCTCGAAATAGACGGAAGAGAGATTAGTTTGCAGGTTGCAATGCGTCCTACTGTTCTGGTATGGAAAATAATTTCAAAAACTTATTACTCAAAATTATATGGATCTATGATGAACTCCCTTCGATTGATTTGTTTTGTTCTGTTACTGGTTACCGTGCAGTTACTGCCCGGTGCTGACCTGTTTGCTCAGCGGGGATTGACGGAACTGCCTGATCCTGATCCCAAAAAAGAAATGGCTTCTTTTGAAGTGGCGGATGGGTTTGAGGTGAATCTGTTTGCTTCCGAGCCGATGGTGATTAATCCAACGCAGATGAACTGGGATACTCAGGGGCGATTGTGGGTCGCGACCAGCGAAACGTATCCGCACATTAAACCGGGGCAGGTTGCTAATGATAAAATTGTGGTGCTGGAAGATACGAACCACGATGGTGTAGCAGATAAACAGACCGTCTTTGCAGATGGATTATTAATGCCGACCGCGATTCTTCCCGGCGATGGGGGTGTTTATGTTGGTTCATCGACCGAGCTTTTGCATTTGAAAGATACCGACGGGGACGGCAAAGCGGATCAGAAAACGATCATCCTCAGCGGGTTCGGCACCGAAGATACGCATCATGTGATTCATACATTACGCAGGGGACCGGACGGGCGGATTTATATCAATCAATCGATTTATACGCATTCGCATCTGGAAACGCCTCGTGGTGTGCGCAGATTACTGGCTGGCGGAACATGGCGGTTTGATGCCCGCACGCTTGATCTGGAAGTTTTTACTCGCGGGTTGGTTAATCCGTGGGGACATGTTTTTAATCAATGGGGGCAATCGTTTGAAACCGATGGAGCGGGCGGGGACGGGATCAACTACGTCTTTCCTGACATCGTGATGCTGACTGCTCACAACGCCGCTCGAATTATACGCGGGCTTAACCCTGGTCAACCAAAGCATTGTGGACTCGATATTTTAACCGGCGATCAATTGCCGAAAGGGTGGTCGGGAAGGTTTGTGACGAACGACTTTCGTGGAAATCGGATCAACAGTTTCGAACTTGCCGAATCGGGCAGCGGTTACGTTTCAGTGCAAAAAGATCATCTACTTTCATCCAACTACGTTTCGTTTCGCCCCACAGATACATTAATGGGACCGGACGGTGCGATTTATATCGCGGACTGGTACAACCCGATTATCCAACATGGGGAAGTCGATTTCCGTGATAAACGCAGAGACCACAAGCATGGTCGCATTTGGCGAATTGCCCCGAAAAACTTAAAGCAGGTCTCCCGAAAACCACTTCCGAAGTGCAGCATTCAGGAACTGCTCGACTTGCTTGCGCATGAAGGAACGAACGAAAAATGGTGGCGGGATATGGCTCGCGCAGAGCTGACTTCTCGTGATCGAAAACAAGTGATTTCTTCAACACTTGAGTGGTACAACAATCGAGAAAAAAAGAAGTTGAACCATTCGCATGATCGCCTGGAAACTCTTTGGGTGCTGCAACGATGGAAGCAGACTGATGATGCAATCCTCAATGCGGCGCTCACCGATAAAGATCACCGATGCAGGGCGGCTGCGGTTCGAATACTGAAAGATTTTCTTGCCTCACAACCTGCCTTGAAATACCTGGGGCGAGCGATACGGGATCAACATCCGCAAGTTCGACTGGAAGCGCTGCATGGCTTGCGAAAACTTGGCGGTCCGGATGCGATTCGCCTGGCTGCTGAGGCGGTTTCGAGTGACAATGATCGCTTTCTTGACTTTTCACTTTGGGAGACATTCCGCGAAGCCGAATCGATCTGGTTACCCGAAGTGCAGAAGAATCCGCAGTGGCTTTCTTCGCGTCCAGAAGTTCTTTTGTATGCGGCTCAGTCTGCTCAATCGAACGCGGCTGTTGGTGCGGTTCTTCAACTTTGGCAGGCAGGAAAATTCTCTGCACAGCAAACTCCCGCCGTCCTGGCGTTTGTTGCTCAGCGGGGGGAGCCGAAACACCTTGACCTGCTTTGGAAAAGAGCATTGAATGATAATGGAAAAATATCTACAGGCGAAAAACAAGCCTTGCTCAATTCGCTGGCAAGTACGGCTGCCAAACGACGCGTTACTCCCTCGATCTCTTTGGAGCCGGTGAACGAACTGCTGAAATCTGAACCTCTTGGAATTCGTCTAGCCGCCGTGAAATTGGCTGGATTATGGAAAGTTCAATCATCAGCCCTCATTTTGAAACAGATGATTGAGGATGCAAGACAGCCGATGAGCCTTCGAGGAGAAGCGGCCCGTTCGCTGGCCTTGCTGGGTGGCAAAGAGAATCAACAATACCTGTTAACAATTGCCAACGGAAAGCGATTGCCCGAATTAAGAACGACTGCAATCAATGCGTTGATTACCATCAACTTACCTTTAGCAGCGAAAACGGCTGTTGCGCTACTTCAAAATCCACCGGCTAATACGAATGTGAGTGAAGTGCTGGCTCCGTTTCTGGCACGCAGGCAGGGACCGCGTTTTCTTGCAAAAGCATTACAGAAAGCTGCTCTGTCACCCGAAATTGCAACCATTGGTGTGCAGCGGGCGATGAGTTTGTCCCAAAAAAATCCCGGGTTGATTTCAGCCTTCCAAAAAGCGGGGAAACTTGACCCAGTCAGTAAAGAGATGAGCCCGGAAGAACTGAAAAAACTGGTCGCGGATGTCATCAAGTCAGGTAATATTCAGCGAGGGGAAGCGATCTATCGCAGGGATAACCTTCTTTGCCTGAAGTGCCACGCGATTGGTGGAGCTGGCGGGAAAGTTGGACCGGATTTAAGCAGTGTCGGTGCGAGTGCACCAGTCGATTATCTGATAAAGTCGTTGATTTTGCCAAGCGATAAAATTAAAGAAGGGTATCACAGCGTTCAGGTGGTGACTGCTGATGGACTGGTGAAATCGGGAGTGCCGTTGATCAGAAATGAACAGGAAATTCAAATACGTGATGCTGAAGGTAAAGTCGAAACGATCTCGATGGATGATGTTGAATTCATCAAAAACACAACCGTTTCGCTGATGCCTGCTGATTTGACCAGTAAGCTTCGGCGGGATGAAATAATCGATCTTGTCCGATTTTTATCCGCTTTGGGAAAAACGGGTGAACTTGTCGTCTCGAAGCAACGTTACGTAAGAACCTGGCAGGTTGTTGTGATACCCGATGGCAAACTTCAGTCGATTAACGATGCAATCAGGCATCACGGTATT
>JAJRTM010000522.1 GCA_024278285.1 Planctomycetota bacterium | reverse complement strand
CCTCGTACATGTTCGAACTTTGCACGTCCAGAAAACCAAATGGAAAAGAACTGCAGATATTGGTAAAAGGCTATCAGGAAGACTTGAAAAGATTCATCGAGAATCCCCCAAAAGCTGCCAGTCTAATTAAAGTTGGTAGCTCCGAAATCGCCAAAGGGCTTCCGGTCAACGAACTGGCAGCATGGACGATTACCGCAAATATCCTGTTCACTGCAGATGAAGTTATCACCAAAAACTGAACAATTGCAGTAACATGAACCTAACCCGGCGTAGCCGGAACCAAATAAGTATTACTGCAGAGTTCGCAGAGAACCGCAGAGAGATATAAAAAAGAAGAAAATTGTTTAACGGCAAGCCGAAGGCGACTGCGTAAACCGGTTTGCTTAATCGGAAGGTATTGAACCGCGAATAAACGTGAATTTTCGCGAATCAATTTCAGGCATGGTTTCTGTTCCATTCATTTAACTATTCAGTACTGCTTGATTTTTCCAGGAATTCAGGTTGTTCGTAGGGTCCGCTATTGCGGACCACCGCAGAAATAAGGGTATCCACCTTCCATCGTGGTTAGCAATAACGAACCCTGCGCCAAAACTGAATAGTTACCTCAAAATGTAGGATGGCGTGCTTGCACCCATCAAATACGGTTTCTAGTTTGTCAGTCTCCTGCCGGTGAATCACTGGCAGGATAATAACAGGTTTTACTCTCTCGTTTTCATTGAACGCAACGCGGCATGCGAAGATGGGTGCAAGCACACCATCCTACTTTCACTTGCTTTATATTCTTGAGTATTTGCGCAAGCGTCGTAAACTTTTAACGTTAGTAGCACGGATGAAAATACTCTCGCAAAGACGCGCCAGTCGCAAGGAGTTTGCCACATCGCGTTCTAAAACAAATGAGACTCGAATGAACGAATGAAACCACCTTGAAAAACTTTTCTTCCTCTTTTTCGTTTGTTTTTCTCCGCGTCTTTGCGTGAAACCCTTTTTTCAAAAATCAGCTACATCTTCTTGCTTTGCCTCAGTGTTCTCCGTTTCTCCGTGGTGATAATTATTTTGGCTATGCCGCGCTGGGTGAATCCGTGGCTCTTTTTTCTTTTAGCATCGATCAAACAATAACTGTCGTATCTTTGGATGACGCAGTCACAAGAAGTCTTGTCAGACACTCTGCCCAGGCAATAATCTCCCTTTCTTTTTTACCGTTTCATACTCTTTCTTCGTCGGAAACCACATTCTCGGCTTCTTGTTGCGGGGCAACTCAGACGCGATGCGTCTGAGCCATCCAAACGGTTTGAATTTTGTTGCGGTGATTCGGTTCAGGATCGTTTCCCGTAAAACGGACAGTTATTGTTTTGGCAATGCTTAGCCACTAAAATGTGGGAAGAACCATTTTAATAGAGATTTAGGCGTTTGCCTAATACAAATGCAAGATCTTCTTCGCCGCAATCGCGAATATACTCGTAGAGAGTTTCCAATTGGTCAAATGGAGCCACTGTCGCATTTTTAAGAGCTTGGAACGAAGTTTCGATCGCTTTACCGCGTGAAGCCAGTTTCGCATGCCTTGCAGCAATTTCCTTATTGCCTGAAAGCCTTTCCAACTCTGCTAAATCGAGGTGAATCCTCCAATCAAGCTGGTTGAGTTCCCATGCTTTTCTGCAGCTTGCCAACGCTTCCTTAATTTTCCCTTGCCTGTTGAGCAGCCAAGCTTGATAACGAAAAATTCTGCTGTCGTGCATATTTTCCAGATCAATTTTTTCGAACAATTTCCCGACGGTTTCGGCATCGTTTTTTATCATCGCCTGATAAATCTCGTAAGCGAATATTTCGACATTTTGAGGGTATTTTTTTTACACTTTTCAAGCAGCGAAAAGTCACCGGGAAGAACGCCTTCCTTATCAAATAACGATTGCGATTTGCCCGGCTTGGTACGAACGGAAAAAATAGCCTGAGCAATTTGAAGCGGTTCAGATTCGGGCCTCTTTTTCAGCCACTTGGTTGTTACTAATAATCCATCTGAAAAACTCAAATTCGATAAGGAAAACAGATAGTAATATGCCTCTTGTGGTTCACACTGCAATTGAACGGAATCGCGAAGCAGTTGTGAAAGTTTTTCCCTTTGGAGTGTCATACTGTAGATATAAGTTAGCCTTTGCCTGGCGGAGGCGGTTAATGGAGCCAGATTGAGCAACATTAAATCGTTCGCCTGAGCTGCAACAATATCGTTCAATTCGGAGACGAGTAAGTCACCGCGCATATCCAATATTTTCCGGACTCTTTTGTCATCAACCGGGAACTGCGACATGGCATCAGAAAGTTCTTGCCATTTTTGCTGTACCTGTAACGCATCTCCCAATGCCAACCAGGCATCACCGTTATTATTATCTACTTCTGTCCATTTTCTTGCCCAGAATTCCGCATTCTTCCAATCTTCATTCTGGTTCGCTTCAAGATATAAATTTTGATACTTCCCTGGAAGTGAAGCTCGATATCCATTGTATCCCAGTAAGCAGGCAATCAAAACAACCAGCAAACCGAGCAATCGTATTATTCGCCAAATTGGAAATTGGTTTTGATGCCCTTCGTTTATTGATGTCGGAGTTTCGTCGCGTTTTTGGTTTTTAATAATTTTCATTCATTAACCGTATCTAATGAAATTAGCAGAATGTTGACAACTCGATAAAATCGGTATGTTTTGATGATTCCAGCGATTATTATCAAAAAACTATTGATTGTCTATCTTGAATAGTCTATCCTCGCCAACGGTACACAGAATGAGTCTTCACTTATGCGTGCCTGTTTTTACTGTTTCAAGCTCAAATTAAGTGAGATCAATTCTCGGTTTTGCTTTTTTGTTCCATTCCATTTCCGTAGCGTACGATTAAATCCATTATGAAAAATTTCATCTTCACTGCTTTTCTTCTTTGTCCGTTTCTTCTTGGTTGTGGAGGGGACGGGGCGGAAGAGCTTACTGTTTTCCCTGTAACCGGGAAAGTTACCAAAGGGGGAGCGGCTATGGCAGAAGTAACTGTTTCTCTTGCAGCGCAAGGGGCGACTCAGGCTCCTATGCTGGTTGGAGTAACGGCGGCAGATGGCACGTTTGAGATTGCTACCAATGCGGGGCAAAAAGGAGCTCCCGCCGGGGAATACAAAGTTATACTCAGAAGCAACACTGCCGAGATGGACTACAGTACAGGAAAGCCGAAGAATCCTGATGCCAAAGATGCTATTCCTGCAAAATACACTTCTGTAGAAAAAACTGATGTGTCCATTACTGTCACTGCCGATGGTGAGAACGTTATTAATATTGAAATACCATAAGATCTGACTGAATTGATTCAGTTTTCACTTTTTTGTCCTCTTTTTATTAAGGAGTTGCCATGTTAAATTCATGGAGAATGCGGAAAGCATTCACACTGATCGAATTGCTCGTTGTCATTGCGATCATCGCTATCCTCGTTGCACTATTGTTACCAGCCGTTCAGCAAGCACGAGAAGCAGCCCGTCGTTCAAGTTGTAAAAACAATTTGAAGCAAATTGGCCTGGCCCTGCACAACTATCACGATGTGCACAACACGTACCCCTTGAATTATGAGCCTACGCGAAATCCGGCAAATCGTAACTTGGGTGGGGTTTCCTGGCTTACGATGTCCCTGCCTTACATGGAACAGGCACCTTTGTATGACACAATTGATTTTATCAACACGGATCCGGCAACAACGCATTACGGTTTAGATAATGCAGCCGCTCGAATTGCTCGAATTCAGCCTATTTCTACACTCATGTGTCCCAGTAACCCTCAAGGGAATATTCACACCGGTTCGGGAGTTTATAGTGGACAAGGCTGGAATGGAAATAGTCGAAATATGACTGGTGCAAGAACTGATTATGTCGGAAGTATGGGATTCATTTGGTCAGGATGGAAAGATTGTGGCGATGGGCAGCTTCCAGGAGTGACTTGGGTTAGTCCGGATCTTGAATTCACTCAAAATAATGATAACCTTCCAAGTTTGGGTGGCGTTTTCTGGTGGCGTGGTTCTGCTAGAATGAGAGATATGACTGACGGAACTTCAAATACAGTTGCTGTTTTTGAAAATCACAACTGGCAAAATGGTCGAAGTCAACCTGGGCAAGCGAATAAGCATGGTCTCTGGTTCAGCCCAATTGGTGCGATCGATTCGATGGGAAAAGCGATCAATACCGATGTTGTAAAAGTGATTGGTGGGAACGGCAACGACGATGGTCGCTGCTCCTCATTCAGTAGTATACACTCCGGTGGGGCACAATGTGTTCTGGGTGATGGTTCTGTTCGTTTTCTTTCTGAAAACATTGCCGTGCAAGTGCAAAGAGCATTAGCAACCAGATCAGGTGGTGAAAATGTTGGAGAATTCTAATCTTCAATCCGGCGTAATTATGTAAATAGAGACAGGTCTCCGTGAATTTTCCGGAGACCTGTTTTCGTCTGGCACCTCTTTTTATGGAGAAGCGTGGAGAGTTTTTACGTCCAAACATTCTCCCTGCTCTACACTCACGATGATTTTTCTGTTTTAATATCGATATGAAGCGACCCCATTATTATTTTGATTCGTGCTTGCTTATTCTGATGCTCGCCCTGGCTGGCTGTTCTGATCAATCTGATGAACAGGACTCTCCAGATCGCAATCCTAACAGAGTGGCAACGAAAACAGACAACACAGTGGAAACGGGGACAAAGCCGCCTGGCGTTGCCTCTGACCTGAAAGATGACACGACTTCGTGTGCCGCTCCTTTTTTTAAGGATGTTGCAGAGTTATTGGGGATCGATTTTGTTTTTGATACCGGAGCCAACGGCAAGGCATTTATGATTGAATCAACTGGCGGTGGCGGTGGTTGGATTGACTATGATCGTGATGGCTATCCAGACCTGTTTCTCGTCCAAGGTGGTGACCCCCTGCTTGAAAAGCCCCATCCACAGGGAGATCAAATATTAAGAAACATCGGCGCAAAAAAGTTTCAATCGATTCTGGAACATTCTCACATTGTTGATCGATATCATGGTCAAGGCGTGGCTGTTGGTGATTACGACAACGATGGATTTGATGACATTTACATCACGAATGTTGGCCCAAATGTCCTCTTGCACAATCTGGGAGACGGAACTTTTGAAGAGGTGACCGCATTAGCTGGGGTGGGAGATCCCCACTGGAGTTCGAGTGCAGCGTGGGCAGATCTCGATTTGGATGGCGATCTGGACCTCTATGTCTGTAACTACACGCAGTATGATGTGCAAGACCCCATTGCCTGCACGAAAGATGATGGCTCGCCGGGAGTCTGTCATCCTGAAAACCTTGAAGCGGAAGATAATCAATGTTACGAAAACCTTGGGAATGGTCAATTTCGCTCTGTCATTAAAGAATGGAATTTGGAAGCTCCCGATGGGAAGTCGCTGGGGGTTGTTGTCGCAGATTTCAATCGGGACAGCCTGCCCGATATTTACGTTGCAAACGATGTGACTGCCAATCACCTTTTCTTGGGGACAGAGCCAGGAAAGTTTGAAGAACAGGGCGTTGCGATGGGATGTGCAATGGATCGGTTGGGACATTTTCAGGCGAGCATGGGAATTGCCTGTGGCGATTACGACCGCAATGGTTACCCTGATTTATACATTACGCATTTTTCCAATGAATCGAATACCCTGTATCAGAATTTGGGAGATGTTGGCTTTCGAGATGTGACAGCTATTCAGAAATTTCATCAACCAACAATCCCTTACCTTGCCTTTGGGACGGTGATGAACGATTTTAATGCTGATGGGTGCATGGATATTTTTATGACCAACGGCCATATTGATGACTGGCGTGATAAAGGCGATTTATGGAAAATGCCTGCCCAGTTATTTTCGTATCAAAAGAATCAGTGGAAGGAAATGACTGGGCAAGCGGGTGAATATTTCAAGGGAACTCATCTGGGGCGAGCTGTTTCGCAAGCCGACTTCGATAACGATGGCGATCCTGATTTAATGATTGTCCAACAGGGAGAGCGAATCGCGTTGTTGCAAAATGAGAAATGTGATGGCAACTGGTTAGACATCGGCTTAAATGGAATTACCACAAACAGGCGAGGGATAGGCGCTATTGTGGAAGTAACTTGCGGCGAAACAAAAATAGTGAAGCAGCTCGTTGCTGGAAGCAGTTTTTGCACGACGCATCAGCCACGTCTGTTTTTTGGGTTGGGAGAGAGTCGGGGAGTCTGTAACATTGTTGTGCATTGGTCGATAACCCCTTCCGTATCAGAATCGATGCAAGTTGAATCAGGCCAAAGTGTAGACCTGACACAAGGAACCCTTATTCCTCTTGTAGAAGAAGCTTCCGAATGATGCGTTCTGAATGGTTCATCTTATCTCTTCTGTGGTGTTGCGTTACCATTGTTTTCAGTGGGTGCGACAGGTCTTCTCAAGACTCCCCTCAAAGCAAATCGGGTAAAGAGACTGAAAAACCAGAGTTAGTTTCTCGTCCTGCATCTCCCGATCAGCATTTTGCGGGGAGCCAAAGTTGTCAGGAGTGCCACCCGGAAATTGTCGCACTTTTTGCCAAACATCCGATGGGAAAGTCTGCAGGAAGTTTGGCTACCGGGCCGGTGGTGGCAAATTATGAAACTGCTCATTTTCTCACAAACGACAGATTAGTCTATTCTGCGATAAGAAAAGAAGAGGGGACGATCATTCATCGCGAGGAAAAATTGTATCGACAGGACAAAAAAACCAGTGATGCAGATGAATCTGAGCAGTCGGGGACGAGCCGGAGTATCTATCAACTCGATCATACTGTGGAATATTACCTGGGGTCTGGGCAACGGGGACGCTCTTATCTTCTTCAAAAAGAGGGGCTGTTGTTTCAGTCGCCAATCACCTGGTATTCCGGTGCAAAACGCTGGGGGCTTTCACCGGGATATGCAATCAATAATCCGCATTTTGAACGTCGGATTGTTGATGGCTGCATTACTTGTCATGTCGGTCGAATTAATACGGATCCT
>JAJRTM010000521.1 GCA_024278285.1 Planctomycetota bacterium | reverse complement strand
CCGTAAAACGGACAGTTATTATTTTGGCAATGCTAAGTTCGCAAAAGAGAACAGGGTAGCCCATCCGCTTTTGGCGGTTGGGTTGCGTAGCAACAAGACGAATGCGCCATGTGGTCTCTAAGATTATTGGAAGCTCAAATTAAATCTCACTCACATGGCGCATTCATCTTGTACCTGGCGGCACCCAACCACTAAAGTGGTCGGGCTACCCTGATTCATAAATTATAGTTCCGGCTACGTCGGGTTAGGAAGTGGATCTCTCTATTTCATGCGGTGGTCCGCAATAGCGGACCCTACAGGCAACTTAAATTCCTGCAAAAGCCAACACCGCTGAATAGTTACCATTACTTATTGCTTTTACCAATTCGTATTTCATCGTCACCGATGGAAAACGGTAGCTTGATTGGGTTACACAAAGCTTCCATTAATTGTTTTGCATCGGCTTGCTCGGTTTCAAAACTGATCAGTTGATCCAGAGCAATTCCCAAAGATTCAATTTGCTGTTTGTTGAACTGAATTGGCAGGCCAGCAGCATCAAGAAACTTCAAGACTTCACCCAACGGTTTGTGAACAACTCGCATCGTATATCGTCTTTTTTTCCACGGAACCCGGTTGCTTGTTTTTACGGTTGATTTTTTACTCAGCAGTATATTTAGTTGCTCATGCAATTCAATTGGTCCGGTAACAACAACGCGCGATCGTTGTGGTTTCCATTCGGATTGCGGGAATTCTTTTGTTAGTTTATCACGATATTCGCGAAGTTTATTTTCGGTAACTCGATGCGTTTGCTCAATCACCACTCGGCTGGGAGCTTTGAGTATCACGATGGACGTTTCATCTTTCCACGAAAAGGTGAGGTCGTATTGGACAAGCACGAAGGAAAGGAATTCGATCAGATGAGCATGAGGCAATTCGCCGCGATACCATAAATCGTGCGGTATGATTTCTGGGTTTTCAATCTTTAAGCGAGATTTTTCTGTCGCTTTGATAATCAGATCGCGAGGCCGCGACAGGTCATCCCATTGCCAGGAATGACGGTTCATTATCCGCTGAATTGTACGGGCGCTGTAACGAATAGGTTTCCCGTCCGCGTCTTTTTTTGTTCTTAGTTCTGCAGTTCGCAGTGCAACAAGCGTCCTTAATTTCTCTGCGGAATTTCTGGATAAAATCAATAAGGCATCTCCGATTTGCCTCAGTTCTGCATTTTGATCCACTGCGATGCGGTTGAGCACTTCAATAATCGAGCCGGCAACGGGAGGGGGGAGAGTAACCGGGCGGTGGGGATCAAGTTTTCGATCAACGTTTATCGCGACATGATGTGATTTAGAAAGCCTGCCACAAACTTCACGCAACCCGCTTCGCTCACTCAGCGAAGTGATAGAGATCCATTGTCGAAGACGAGAATCGAATGTTGTCTTCGGTTTGTTACCCTGAGATTGAACAGCCTCAGCGGTCAACGCAACCAGGACAAAATAAACTCCGTACCAGAACGCTGCTTTCAAAGAGAAATATTTCTGGACGTTGAAGCAGCGATGCGACATCGAGATCAATCCTGCAGTGATTAAAGAATCGAACGAATTTTTTCAAGGAAGACTTTATTGGTCGGGAACATTGCCAGTCGGCGTGTTAATTCTTCCATCGCTTCGACAGGACTCATCGAAATTAATGCGCGTCTTAACGCAATCACGCCGTCCATGACTTCTTTATCCAGTATTTTTTCTTCGCGACGAGTTCCGGATTTTGAAATGTCGATGGAAGGCCAGATTCTGCGATCTGCCAGATCGCGACTGAGAACCATTTCCATGTTCCCGGTCCCTTTGAATTCCTGAAAGATAACTTCATCCATACGGCTGCCGGTATCAATCAATGCGGTACCGACAACAGTCAACGAGCCACCTTCATCAAACCGGCGGGCAGTCCCGAACATTTTCTTGGGGATATCCATCGCTTTGATATCCAGTCCGCCTGTCATTGTGCGACCGGTATTACCAACCCATTTATTGAACGCTCGTGCGGTACGAGTGATGCTATCGAGCAGAATGAAGCAATCTTTGCCGGATTCTGCAATCCGTTTGCCTCGCTCGAAAATTAACTGGCTCGTTCGAATATGACTTTCAACATCGCGATCCATCGAACTGGCAACTACTTCGCCTTTGACGAGTCGTCGCATTTCAGTCACTTCTTCCGGGCGTTCATCGATAAGCAAAACAATGAGATGAATTTCCGGGTGATTCAAGCTGACTGAATTCGCGATATCCTGCAGCAACATCGTTTTCCCTGTTCGCGGAGGAGCAACAATGAGCGCTCGTTGCCCTTTGCCAACCGGTGTCAGCAAATCCATGACTCGCATCGTCACCATATCCTGCGTGGTTTCAAGCTTGATTTGCTCGAACGGATTAACCGCAGTTAAATTTTCAAAATGTTTGATCTCCTGAAACTCTTCGGGAGTTCGACCATCAATGGTTTCAATTTCAAACAAGCGTGGCCCTTGCCCACGTGTACCGGGACCAACTTCTCCTTTAATTAAAACGCCTTCACGCAGACCGTATTTTTCAACCGTTGTGCTGGAAACAAAGGTGTCGGAATCTTGTGCAGCGAAATCGACTTTGGCATCCCGCATAAAGCCGTAACCTTTGGGGTGCAGTTCCAGAACTCCTTCGAGAGTTCCTTCGATTTCATTGATTGCCTGCCCCGTTGATGCGACGGATGATCTTGTTGAACTGCCTCGACCTTGATTACTGCCTCGGCTCTGGTTGCTTCTTCCGCCCCGTCCTCGACCGCGATTTTCGTTTCGCCCACGACCATCTCCGCCACGGTTGTCGCCACCACCTCGGTTGTCTCCACCGCGTCCGCGTCCGCCACGTCCGCGTCCGCCACGGTTACCGCCGCCACCGCCGCCGCGATTGCCGCCGCCACTACTACTACTGTTTGATGAAGAAGAACCGTCGCGGTCTCCAGAGCCTGAACGCCGCCGTCGTCCACGAGTACCACTTTGCTGTTTCGATTCTGAATCTCCACCACTCTGCCCCTCAGAAGTCTGCCCCTCAGAAGAACTCTGCGACGATTTTTCCGATGCTTCTATCACACCCTCGCCAAAGCCTTCTTCCTTCGGAGTGCTTTTTTTTCTTCTGCCTTTCGGCTTTGAATCGCTGGCAGAAGAATCATCTACAGATTCAGCCTT
>JAJRTM010000520.1 GCA_024278285.1 Planctomycetota bacterium | reverse complement strand
GGGCCGGTTTCGTGGTCGCTGAAAGAGAATCAGCGGTTTTTGCATCAAATTGCGAAGATGAAATATAACCGCATTCATGTCGCGGTGTGGCCGATTCAGCCGTTTGTGCATTACACCTTTCGCGGGATGGAGAAGCCGCCGGGCGTGTTGTATTTCGGTCAGAAACACCCGATTGACGACGATACGATTGGTCGTGAAAAGTTCGGCAAGATGAAAGTATTCACGAATCCAGAATTCGTAGGAGCCGAATCGCCGGAAGAAGTCAGACGGCGGGCGATTGGACTGGTAAAGGGAATTCTTACTGAAGCCAGAAGCCTTGGCATGGAAACGGGACTTTCGATTGCTCCGCTGGAATGGCCCAAAGAATTCGTGAAGGTGCTGCCGGGCTCTGAACCGGTGCATCAACTGGGAGGACTTACCGCAGGTCCGGGTAAGAAGCAATCGATGGATGATCCGTTACTTCGAGAAATGGTCGCAACAATTGTTCGAGCCTACATCGAAACTTATCCTGATATCGATTATATCCACATCGGCACGCCGGAACACCGCGGATGGACCGGGCAGGCAGAAAAAGCGTACAAACGACTGGCATCGCGATATAAGCTGGCTGATCTTGGTACTTACGATGAACTTTGTAAAACGGCTCGCAGTCGCACTTCGTTTCCCAGTGGAGGGGCGCGCGTTGAAGCGATGCTGAAAGGGGACTTGGCGTTCCTCGACTTTTTTGATTCATTGGTACACGAAAAGAAACTTTTGAGACGCCCCGCTGGTGGAAGTGACGTCAAACTGGTTTATAGCGGAGTCGTTGCTGAATTGTTTCCTCTTGTGGCGCGAATGGTTCCTTCTGGCGGCGAAGTGTTGAGCTTTATCGATTACACAGCCAGCCGCCAACTTCGCCAACGCGATTTGCTTCAACAGGTGCCTCCTAAGCAGACGCCCGCCAGTTTAATTTTCACCTTGGCAGATGACAACGTCGGCGTGTTGCCACAGTTGGCGACCGGTTCGCTGCATTTGTTAATGGGAGATCTTCGCCAATACAAATGGTCCGGCTTTTACACGCGATATTGGACGGTCAGCGATCAAGATCCGACCGTGCATTACCTGGCACGCGCGAGTTGGGATGCTTCTGTGACGCCCCAAAAAGCATACACTGATCAAGTCGCGAATGTGTGCGGTCCTGATTCCGTTGAACCAGCTCTCAAGGCATTTGCGCTCATCGAAGAAGTGACGTTGGGACTTGATCAACATGGCCTCGGCTTTGGCTTCCCGATACCGGGAATGATGACCAAGCATTACAGAAGCGGCGGGCTGTCTGATGCGATTAAGCAGGATCAAAAACTATATCAACAGGCATTAAAACAGATGGAGCAGGCGGCGAAATTCAGCCGTCCCGAAGGACGAAGTTATATCGATTGCTTTGTGGGACGCTTACGTTTTGCTGTGCGTTATCTCGATGCAGCCGAAGCGTTCGGAGCAACCGCCAAGGCTGAAAAAACGAATCAAATAGACGAAGCGAAACGCCAAATCGATATCGCCTACATCGCCATCCGCGAAGCAATTGAAGCGTATCTTCTAACAGTAAAAGACCACGGCGATTTAGGCGCTGTTGCGCTGATGAATGAATATTGTTATCGACCGATCCGAGATAAACGTAAGGACTTACAGAAATGATAGTTACGACCAGACAACTCACATTGCTCGGCGGTTTGCTTGCATTATCCATCGCTTGTCTCGGTGATTCGATTACGATGAACTCACTTCAAGCCGCTGAACCGAAGCGGGTAACCGGTGTGTCTTTGGAGCAGGCGAGAATTTGTGTGACCGGTTTTGATCACAACCGCCCGGATGATTTTCCTGGATTGGGAGATTTCATTGGATGGACCAGCGGTGCGGTTCAGTTAGCCAACGGCGATTTGTTGTTTGTTCATTCAGCCGGTTACTGGCATGTTTCTTTTGCAACGCCTGTCGTTCTTGAGAAATCATTGAAAGAAAAGTGGTCGAAGGAAGCGGGCTTTGATTTGAACATCAAAGCTCCTACGGGAGGGCGTGTGATGGCTTGTCGTTCAACCGATAATGGCAAAACGTGGTCCAAGCCTTTCACCATTTTCGATAGCCCGCTTGATGATCGCCCCAGTGCGACTTTTATCACTGTAAAAGGGACATTGATTCTGATCGTTAATGTGCAGGCATCGTGGTACGGGTTCCCGGAAGCACCGAAAGGACATCAGAAACTCAATACGCGCCAATTGGTTTTGCGTTCATGTGACAACGGGAAAACGTGGAGCAAACCGCAGCCGCTTAAAAGTTCTGGAACCTATTACACAAGAGGGCTTTCTCATGCGGTGCAGCTTCCCGATGGCGGGTTGTTGTGGATGTCGTACGATATGAACAAGGGGAGCAAGCTGCTCGATGGGACGATTCATCGCTCTGATGACGACGGTAAAACATGGAAAGTGATTTCGATTATTCGCCGACGTAAGCCTGAAGGGGATCGTGTTGCCAATGCTGAGCGTGTTGTCTCCGGCGATGCCGATAAATTCCTGAAGCTCGGAAAGATCGATGAAAAAAAATGGATCGATACCGACGAAGGCGATCTCGTGCGGCTTTCTAATGGGCGTTTGGTTCTTGTTGTTCGCCCGGATGGAGGGACGCTGGTTTCCGATGATGACGGCTTGAGCTGGAAGCAGATTACAACGGTTGGCCCGAGTTATGTTTACGCCCCGCATCTGGTCGTGCTGGCTGATGACACCCTTGTATTAACCGCAGGGGGCAGCGGTGGGCAGTCTATTTTTCTTAGTACCGATGGTGGAAAGAACTGGTCAGCCCCGATTAAAATCGATCCTAACGCCTACGGTTATGGGAAGTTGACATTGCTTAAAGATGAAACACTGCTGCTTTCTTATGTACAAAATCATGCCGCCCCACAACGCTGCATGATGGTACATCTCAAAATCAATGCGGCTCGTGATGGCGTCGAATTACTGGCGATGGGAAAGTAAAAGATAGTTCTACAGTAGGGTGCGTCGCGACGCATTTTTTTACAGGCAAACCTAAATTGGTGCGTTACAACGCACCCTACGATTGCTACCCGCGTAGAATATTTACTCGGGGTGAAATGGCAACGACCATGCATCGACGTCAATGGAGGCATCAATCAAAAATTGTTTGTCATCTGCGAGAGACCATTCGTAATAGGTAATTCCTTCATCATCCATATATCTCTTGTATTGATTGTGAATTGAGTCATCTGCGCACCCGAGAATGCTTACTTTACTAAACTTTGATGACAGGTATTCAAAAAGTAAATCCCATAATTCATCTATTTCTTTCCCTTCGTAATATAAACCATTCTTCGTTAGACTGATGCAGCGATTCCCATAGTATTTATTGAGATGTTCATACAGTTCTGAAACGAGAGAGCGATCGCTTGTGTACACGACTACTGTCTCTTTTTTTCTGGCCATGAGTGTTTACCATTAGGTTCTTATCAATGAAATGCTGCGCAAAAGTGGCAGAATATTTTCAGGCGAGCCGGGGGTGTTAACCCCCTGGTTACTCTGCTATTACAGATCGGCAACCAATTGACGCTCGAAAGTTACCAGGGTCATCACTGACCCGGCTCGCCTGAAACTTGTTTGGTTCCGGCGAGCCGGGTTAGGGACTTACGAAAAAAATTAAGCCTGTTGGGTCGATTGGACAATAACTGTCCGATCTCATTTTTTATTAGCGGCGTGCGTCTGATCCATCCAAACGGTTTGAATAATGTTACGCTGATTCGGTTCAGGATCGTTTCCCGTAAAACGGACAGTTATTGTTTTGGCAATGCTTAGTCGCACAGACAAAAGCAAACCTGCGAACCTAATAACTTTTCCACAAGGAATCCACTGGGTACCATTCGAATGTGAGCGAAAGAACTCTTCTGTGAACAGTGTAGACAATTGTTTTGAGCACGGCAACAAAAAAACCGGCGACCAGACTTCATTGCAGAAGTGCTGATCGCCGGTTGAGTTCGGCTTGAAATCGTTTCTTAACTCAGTTCGTCAATGGTCCTGCACAGCGAATCAAATGATCGTGGTCGATGTAGACAACTTCCTGAGTCGCATCGTCGTGGCTGAAAGGAATCGGCCAGGTAGAGCGGATTGTTTTATCGAAAAAGATCGTACATTTGTAGTGACAGTGATGAAGCTTGGCTGGCC
>JAJRTM010000519.1 GCA_024278285.1 Planctomycetota bacterium | reverse complement strand
GCCTCATAAATATCCGGGCTGATATGCTTCCACCAGGTGCTGACCAATAAATCGAGTTGCACATGAGGCGGCACCGAACGAAGAAAGGGGACTTCGGTCAGATAGCCGAATCTGTCTTCGTTGAGTGATTCAAACTGAAGTGTCCAAGAGATCCTCTCGACGGTATCCAGGAACGCAACCCGGAACGCAATGTAGCTGAGGAATGACTGAGGCAATTTGTCGTTGGCTATAGTAATCATGCCCTTCATCGTCTCATCAAGTAAAACAGTTCGCAAGAGGAAACTTGAGGAAAAACCCAAGAATCCATGTTCATTTTTTTCATCAGCTTGCAGGTTCGCTCATCTCGTAATATTCGATAAACCACACCGGAGGTCACCATACACCCGATGCTGCCCCTACCGCCCATACGGGCTGGTCAATTCCGGTGGCCCTTCATTTTTCTTTGAAAACATAGGTAAAACAACTCTTCTCCAGTCCAAATTTTCATATTGGCTAAATATATCCTCTTTGTTGATCGACAAATCCTTATTGAGTGTCATACACATTTTAAGGCTATCAACAAGTAGCTAATACGTTCTGGAAGGGCAAGAGGGGATGAAAAAACCGATTATAACACCCACCGGGCGAGAACGATCTTTCGCAGAGGATGAGATCATCGTCAGTAAGACCGATCTGAAGGGGATTATTACCTATGCTAATCCAGTCTTCCTGAGAGTTGCTGGCTATACAGAAAACGAAATATTGGGACAACCTCACAACATGATCAGGCACCCTGCAATGCCCCGATGCGTTTTTAAGTTGTTATGGGATACGCTAGAGCAGGGTGAAGAGATATTCGCTTACGTCATTAACCTTTGTAAGAATGGCGACCATTACTGGGTTTTCGCCCACGTGACACCTAGTTTTGACGAAGTTGGGAATATCATTGGATACCATTCTTCACGCAGGGTTCCAGAGCGAAAAGCAATCGAAGAAATTGAACCAATTTATAAAATGCTCAAAGAGAAAGAAGATTCCTATCCCAACTGGCGGGAGGGAATGAATGATGCGTTTGAAACATTGGTATCGCATCTTGAATCGCAGGGGTTGCGGTACGATCAATTTGTCTTTGCCTTATAGAAACGTAGTTGTTTAGACTTTTCAGCCTCACTTACGAATTCTTACATCAAAACGAACTATTCAGTGATGGGTGGCTGGGGACAAATTGTCAGAAGTAATGCGAACAATTGACAAGACGGCTGGCGACGATTTGCCCCCAGATGCAAACAGGTATCTAGTTCTGGGGGCAGATTGTGCGAAAGTTATCTGGGCAATCATACTTTTTTAATAACAATCTGTCCCCAGCCACCCTCCCGCTGAATAGTTACCATCAAAACGAATAGAGCAGGGTAGTGATGTCGCAAACTCAATTGAATAATGCCTCGCAATCTGAGAAAACATCTCAAAATGGATATCAGCACGAACAACAAAATGAACTTGAAAATTCATGGATTCGACAGGCTGCAGATGTCTGCGACCGGGCTGCTCATGGAGATCTGGAAGCTCGAATTACCAACATTGAAGCAACGGGAGATTTAGCACGAATTTTTCACGGCATTAATTCGATGCTCGACTATACTGACGCTTTTGTCAGAGAAGCAAAAGCATCTTTAATGGCGGCTGCGAAGGGTGACTTTCATCGGCGAGTAATTTTACGTGGAATGACTGGAACATTTCGGCAAGCCTCTGATATTATTAACCAGGCATCCGATGAGATGAAGCTGAAGTCGGATGCACTGAAAGATGCAGAGCAGGAGCGATTGCAGATGGCTGATGATTTTGAATCAACCATCAAGGGGATTTCGACAATCGTCGCCTCTGCAGCGACTCAAATGTGTTCGACAGCTCAACATCTTTCAGAATCGAGTAAGCAAACCGCAGAGCAATCTAATGAAGCGACCAATGCAACAGAGCTGGTATCAGATAATGTCAGCAATGTGATGAATTCGACCAATCATCTCTCTATTGCAATCCGGGAGATCGAAGGGAAAGTATCGGAATCTTCACAAGTTGTTGCTAAAGCTGTTGGAGAAGCAGATCACGCAGGAGAAGTGATCAAAAAATTGGAAGAGTCTTCTTTCAGCATCGATTCTGTTGTGCGTATGATTTCCGATATCGCAAGGCAGACAAATCTGCTTGCCTTGAACGCTGCGATTGAAGCTGCTCGCGCAGGTGAAGCTGGCAGGGGGTTTGCGATTGTTGCTTCCGAAGTGAAAGAACTTGCCCAGCAAACGCATGCGGCAACAGATCGCGTCAGCGATGAAATGGCAAACATTAAGTCATCCAGCAGTGATGCTGAAAACGCGATTTCTCTCTTCCGAGACACCATCAATAATTTGAATGAAGTGAGCGACTCGATTTCACATGCCGTTTCAGAACAGGGAGATTCGATGCAGGAAATCGGTCATAATGTTGATGAACTTTCACAGCGAATGGAAGGGGTCACCGGAAACGTTTTTCATGTCAATGAATTAGCAGATAAAACGAGTCATGCGATTGAAGATCTTCATTCAGCAGCCGGGGAGCTTTCGACGCAGTCAGAAAAAATGAGCCTCGCTGTCGACCAATTTCTGTTCAAAATCAGGAAAAATGCAGCGTAGTCCGCACGCTCTCTGCGGTTTGGGAATGCAAAACTTTTCACCCTGCTCGTCGCTGACAGTGCCTCTTCATGTAGCTCAGACTTTGCCCTCGGTGATTGAAGAGACATCTTCATCGATAGAGGTCAGTAGCTCCCCAACTTTCTTGTAAAGTTGTTCGGAATAGCGATTGCTGTCAATTATTTCCGCTGCCTGCTGACGAACTGTTGTATCGGAAATGAGTGAGACTTTATTTCCATGCTCCTGGAGTGATCTGCTCAAACTACGAGTCTTCGGAATAAAACCGTTGTCTAAATGATCCATCAACTCGCGCATCAGACGCTCTGCTTCATTCAGTTTGTTTCGAAGTGTCATATTCGAAATTGATTCAGCCATGCTCATTGCCCGCCAAGATTCAAGTGAGATTTAGTCAAACTGGAAACCCTACCTCTCTTATATAATGAGTAGTGAGGTATCTCGATGTCAACAGACTTTTGCAATCCAGGTGTGCGGGCGAGGATATTGGAGATTGCGCGACGCTGCCTGGGAAAAAGATTGCTCATTCGGATTATTGCAATTTCTGGATTCTGAGTGGCGTTTTAAGAAGTGCGCCACGACGCCCCCTGCATTATCCGTATGGGAAATCTTTCTATCATGAAAGCCGGGAAATATTACAAGACTATCCCTAACCCGGTCAAGCCGGAACCAAACAGGAAAGTAGGTGTTAGGAAAAAGTAGGATGGCGTGCTTGCACTCATCAAATGTGGTTTCCACTTTTTCAAATCTAACGCTGTATCAGTCTGATGCCGGTGAATCAATGGCAGGATAATAACAAATTTCACTCTCTATTTTTCATTGAACGCAACTGGGCACGCGAAGGTGGGTGCAAGCACACCATCCTACGACGAACTGAAAAATTGAATGTGTAATGGAATGATTTCATTTCTGTTTATTTGTGGTTCAAAACAATTCTTATAAAATATCCTGCCAGTTTTGCGCAGGATTTCATTGATAAGGTACTAACCCGGCCAAGCCGGAACCAAACAGGAGGATAGGCGTTAGGAATGCAGGTTAGGCTTTCCAGCCAGACAAATGCGGTTTCCAAAATAATCAACTTTCGATTTACCAGCGAGCACCAATGTGCGAATCAAAAAGTTTCCGAGTTATTGCGTCAGGCTGGAAAGCCTAACCTACGATTCATCCAATTATCCTGCCAGTTTTGCGCAGGGTTTTATTGATGATCTCTTAATTGAGACTCCCTTAACAAATGTTTTCGCCCGCTATTTTTTGCAATAAACCAGCTCTATTGGCAGGGGGAGTCTGTTGCAATACGTCCGGACACGTCCGGACGCGGAACGTCCGAAACTGCGACCAGACGCAGATTCCGTTATGCCGATCCATCTGGCAAAAGTTCAACTGTAAAGCTGTTTTTCAAAGTCGAATGATACATAACGGACATTATCGGACGTTGGGGTATCAAGGAAATAGCGATTGATATCGTTACTTCTTTTTTGCTTTTGCGGCAGTCTCTGTAGACATCGTCTGCAGAGACTGTGAACTTTTACTCCGACTACTGATCGGTTTGAGCGGCTTGCTCTTCGAAGATTCCGATGCGTCGAAATCGTTCATAGCGATGATTGATCAGTTCTTCTGGCGACATGCCTGATAGTTTTTTGAGCCCCTTCAGGATTTCAATTTTGAGATTTGTTGCAGCTTGCCGTGGGTGTTGATGTGCCCCGCCAAATGGCTCGGGGATAACGGAATCGACAACGCCAAATTCGAGCAAATCTGGCCCTGTGAAACGAAGTGCCTTGGCAGCCTTGTCGGCGTGTTTCACATGCTTCCACAAAATCCCCGCACACCCTTCCGGACTGATGACAGAATAGTAAGCGTATTGCAGCATGCAGACATAGTCGCCAACACCAATGCCCAACGCGCCGCCAGACCCTCCTTCACCAATGACAACACAAATGACCGGAGTTCCCAGTCGCGACATTTCTCGCAAATTGTATGCGATTTGATAAGCCTGCCCTCGTTCTTCTGCGCCAACCCCAGGATAAGCCCCTGCGGTATCGATGAAGCTGATAATCGGCAAATTGAATTTGGCAGCCATCTCCATTTTCTGCAAAGCTTTGCGATACCCTTCCGGATGTGCCATGCCGTAATTGTGAGTGGTTCTTTCTTTCAGATTTCGTCCTTTATGCTGACCAACAAACATCACTTTGCGACCGTCAATCCGGGCAAAACCTGTCAGCATTGCCCGGTCATCTCCGTAGGCTCGATCACCGTGAAGTTCGATGAATTCATCAAAAACCATATCGAGATAATCGAGCGTTTGCGGTCGTTTCTCGTGTCGGGCGACTTGAACGTTTTGCCAGGCATCTAAATTTTCAAAAACAGATTTGCGTAATCGAACAATTTCTTTCCGCATATTTCGGATCGCGTCCTGAGTTTCTTCATTCGGATCAGATTGCTGTTCCAAACTTTCAAGACGCTGTTCGAGTTCATGAATATCTCGTTCAAAGGGAAGAGGCCGATGCTTCATTTGGATGATCTTGGCTCGCAAATCGAAGATAAAAAAGGAGGACGATAAAAGACGATGCAAATTCTAACAACATTCCTTTGAAGGGAAAGTCAGATACCGTTTATGAAATATCAGGAAGTTCATCCATTAAAGGGAGGTCATCCAGATTGGCATCATTGCCAAGTTGTTTTGATACCACTGGC
>JAJRTM010000518.1 GCA_024278285.1 Planctomycetota bacterium | reverse complement strand
TCTTTGGCCTCTGTGGCTATCACATATTTGGTTCCGGCTACGCCGGGTTAGGGCAACAATCATGTTTACAGGACTGATTGAAGGGCAGGGGGCAATCGAAAAACTTCTCGATGAAGGGGAAGGCGTTCGGTTGATTGTGCGGATTCCTGAAGAGATGCTACAGGGAAACGATTCGTGTCCTGAAACAAAAATTGGCGATTCGGTTGCAATCAACGGCTGTTGTTTAACGATCATAGAAATCGATCAAGCTGGCTGGCATTTTCAAGCGGGGGAAGAGACACTTTCTCGAACGAATCTCGGCAACTTGCAACCGGGCAGTCGGGTTAATCTGGAACGAGCGATGCTCGCGAATGCGAGACTTGGCGGTCACATTGTTCAAGGGCATGTCGATGGCGTTGGTGCCGTGCATCAAATCGATACATCAGATGAATGGATCACAATGTGGTTTGAAGTACCCGAAGAACTTTCGCAGTACATGGTCACCAAAGGGTCAGTCACCGTGGATGGAATCAGCTTAACGCTGGTTGATGTTCAACCAAACCGTTTCAGTGTTGCGCTCATTCCGCATACTCTCGAAGTAACAACATTAGGCAGCCGAACGGTAGGAGATCGCATCAATATCGAAACCGACATCATGGGGAAATACGCCCATAAGCTACTGGGACCGTGGATGGATAAACTCAAGTAATCCATCCTGTTAATATCCAGCCCGAACGAGCATCAGGCGAGCCGGGTCAGTAATGACCCTGGTGATTTATAAGTGTCAATTCACTGCCGATAATGTAACAGCAAAGTAACCAGAGGGTTAACACCCCCGGCTCACCTGAAATATCCTTTCACTTTTTCGCAGTATTTCATTGATTAAGGTACTCACTGAAAACCGGAGCGACAACATGGACGATCAAATCAACTCAAACATCATTGAAGCTGCTTTTCCTGAATGGACTCTTGAAATCCATGAGCAGTTGCCTTCCACCAATCAGTACATGATGCAAAATGCAGCGAAGATTAAAACCCCTGCGGTTGTCGTTGCGCAGCAGCAAACACAGGGCCGCGGAAGGAATGGAAACAGTTGGTGGTCGGATCATACTTCCCTCACTTTTTCGGTGATGATCTCTCCCCAAAAGTATGGCTTTGACCGTTCGCAGCAGCAGTTGTTTTCTTTAATTACTGCGGCTTTAGTTCGCGAAGCGATTATGACCAATGGCGATATCGATGGCTCTCGCGTTCAGCTAAAATGGCCCAATGACATTTATCTGGATGGCAAAAAAGTGTGCGGCATCCTGCTCGAACAACCAGGCGTTCCCAATGACGTGATTGTGATTGGCATCGGCCTGAATGTGAATAATTCTTTCTTTTATGCCTCGGATGAAATTCGCGAAAAAGCAATTTCCATTCGCGATGCTTCAACAGAAGAGATACGACTGACAACGGTACTGTTTTCAATCATGGCGAACTTTGAAGATATCTTCGAAGATGAAGAACGCAGAGAAGATTACTTTCCGTTTGCGTGGGAAGAGTATCATTTGCTTGATCAGAAAATGGTGACCATCGATCAATCCGGGAAGAAAATCACCGGACGCTGTGAAGGAATCGACGAAAGCGGTGCGATGCTTCTGCGAGACATGTACGGCTTACATCAGATTCACTCTGCCGTGATTGTGAGTTGGGAGTAAAACGGCCTGGGCTGATGAAAATGATTACGACTCTTCTTTTCTGGAAAAAGAAGGAGCTTTCCAAAGCCGCCTGCAATAAAACGGTTCTTCGCAGAACTTAATGACTAAAAGAAAAGAGCCACGGATAAACCCAGCACGGCATAGCCGCAACCAAAAATTATAATTACCACTAAGGCACGAAGACACAAAGAAGAAAAAATTTAATTGGAACGGTTCGTTTAACGGCAAGCCGAAGGCGACTGCGCAAACCGGTTTGCTTGATTGGAAGGTATCGAACCGCGAATAAACACCAATGATCGCGAATCAATTTCAGCCAGAGTCTCTGTTCCATTTTTCTTCTTTCTTGGTGCCTTCGAGCCTTTGTGGTGAAAAACCATAAAACAGGTGATCAGGGCGTCGGTATTTAACTTGTCTGAGGAAGAAAAGGTGTCAGGGAAAGAGAGAGCATTACCGTTACCCAGCAGGGTCGCTTGATGCTCCATCAGACAACTGCCCTGCAAAATGGTCGAGAGAGTACCAATCATTTATTTTGTTTTGTCAGGCGTTTTGCTTTTGATTGAGCCGTCCGAAATTTATCAAAATAACTTTTTAATTTGGGGCCAATAATTCTGGATGTCATTTCTGGAGAAATTGCTTCAGGGAGAACGGTTCCGATATCACTCTTTTTTCCCTTCCAGAGGATGACAAACTTGTTACCTGAATTTTCCATGGGATCAATCGCAATTAATTTTGCCTGAACAGAAACCTTCAGCGAATCCTTTGCCCTGATACGCTGAGGTTCAGCATTAAGAGTCACCAGTAATGTCGGGAGATTTTCGCCAGGTTCGTCAATCAGTAATTCGAGATCAGATTTCGAAATTGAACGCTCTACATTTTTGTTGACGATCTCCTTTATCATA
>JAJRTM010000517.1 GCA_024278285.1 Planctomycetota bacterium | reverse complement strand
TCGGGGGCGGGTTTCGCGTTTTCGACATCGTGCGCGGTAACAATCGCATCAAAACAGTTGCGGATGCCGAGGGTGTCGAGAATGCCGTGGCAGACATGTGGAATGCCGCCGGTTGCAACAGCCAGCGGCATTTTTTTGTGATGCTCCCACACCACTTTAATCACTGGTTCAATCGGTTCGACTGCCTGAATATGTTTTTCAAATGCGGCTTCTTTCTCTTCCGCCATCTTGTGCGCATCCCCTTCGATGCCATCCCGCTCGAGCAGAAATTGAATCACTTTCAGACTTGGCCAGCCCCCCATGTCGTAGAAAAGTTGTTCATCGAGTTGCATCTGATATCGCTCAAGCGTTTCCACCCAAGCCAGATAATGCGGCGGCATCGAATCGGCAAGCGTGCCATCACAATCAAAAATTATCGCTTCGTACATAAGTTTTCTTATTGAGCTATGGGAACTTCTATTCGTATCAAATGTTTGGTGTGTCGTACTCACTCATGATTCAATCGGTGAGTGTTCCTTTGGAAGAAGGGACACCGGTTTGCCGCGGATCGTTTGTCAGTGCAATTCTTAATGCGCGGGCAGTCGCCTTGAAAATTGCTTCGGAAATGTGATGGCTGTTGCTGCCATGATGAAGTAGCACGTGCAGATTCATCAGCGAATTCGATGCAAACGCCCGCAAGAATTCTGCGACCAATTCGGTATCGAACTGACCGATTTTTTCTGTCGGGAATTCGAAGCGATCTTCAAACCAGTAGCGCCCACTTAAATCGAGCGAAACCGTAACGAGCGTTTCATCCATTGGTAGAATCATCGAACCGTAACGAGTGATGCCGTGCTTATCGCCCATTGCCTGGTGAATGGCTTTGCCCAGACAGATGCCGATGTCTTCAACGGTATGGTGTTGATCAACTTCGAGATCGCCTTTGGCATCGACGGATAAATCGAAGAAACCGTGTTTGGCAAACAGCGTCAACATGTGATCCAGAAACCCGACACCGGTATTGATGTTTGCATTTCCGCTGCCATCCAGATCAATCGTCAGTTTGATCTGTGTCTCCGCGGTCTCTCTTTCAATCGTGGCTGTGCGAGCCATTTGTTTTCTCCGGTTGCCTCAGGAGTGAATAGTTACTGTCAGATAGCTTCGACGATTTGAACAAGATTGTAAAGTGATCCCCGGCGAGATATCCTTTATGGGCTTGTGGAGAGTGCCGATTTTACCTGTCGTGAGGAATGATTTGCCAAAAAAAGACCGCTCGACAAGTTGTTTTTTATAGCCACGGATGAACACGGATTTCACGGATAATTGATAAAGTTGACCATCAGAGAATTTGACAGCTTGTTCTTTCCGGCTACATGCTTGTTCCCGTTGGCTTGTTTTCGTTAAAATTAAAGTGATACAAGCGAGAGCCGTTTTCCTTTAATCAGAGTACAAAACTGGATCATGAATAAAACATGCGTGAGACTTTTCGATTTGCGTGCCTGGCATCTGATGCTGTCCGCTTTCTGTTTTCTGGTTGTATCTGAATCTTGCCTCTTTGGTGAAGAGGTCGATTTCAACCGCGATATCCGACCGATTCTTTCCAACAAATGTATGACTTGCCACGGCCCGGACGAAGAACACCGCGAGGCAGAGTTGCGACTCGATAGCGAGGAATCTGCCAAGCAGGATCGTGATGGCTACGCAGTTATCAAGCCGGGGGATGTGAAAGCGAGCAGTTTGATCGAACGGATTCGCAGCGATGATCCCGATTTGGTGATGCCGCCGCCCGATTTGAAGAAAGATTTGAAGCCGTCTGAGATCGCGCTGTTGGAACAGTGGATTGCATCGGGGGCGAAATGGGCGACTCACTGGGCTTATGTTGCTCCCCGAAAATATGCTGAAGTGCAAGTCGATAATAAACAGTGGAATGAATCATTCATTGATCGATATATTTATCAGAAATTGCAGGAGCAGAAACTGCAACCTTCTGCTGAGGCGGATCATGTGACGCTGCTGCGTCGTCTTTCGTTTGATCTGACCGGCCTGCCTCCCTCTTCTGCACAGGTCGATGCGTTTGTGAATGATCACTCGTCGGGGGCTTATGAAAAAGTGGTCAATCGATTATTGGATTCAGATCATTTCGGCGAACAGATCGCCATTTATTGGCTCGATTTAGTTCGTTATGCAGATACGGTTGGCTATCACGGGGATCAGGATCATAACATTTCGCTTTACCGCGACTGGGTCATCGATGCGTTCAACAGCAATATGCCTTTCGATCAATTCACGCGGGAACAACTGGCTGGGGATTTGATTCTAGGTTCGACATCGCTGCAAAAAATTGCTTCGGGTTATAATCGAATGCTGCAAACATCTCACGAAGGAGGAGTCCAGTCAAAAGAATATCTTTCCATTTATGCGGCTGACCGAATGCGAAATCTTTCTGCGGTCTGGATGGGAGCAACATTCGGTTGCGCGCAGTGCCACGATCATAAATACGATCCGTACACGATGAAAGATTTCTACTCGATGCAGGCTTTCTTCGCCGATTTAGATGAAGCCCAGCACTTCAAAGTCGGCGGTAACTCTCTTCCGACAAATCGCCCGCCGGAATTAACTCTCTGGAATCCTGTCGATCAGAAAGAATACGAAAAGCTGAAACAGGAAATTCAGGTTATTGAAGATCAATTGAAAAATCTTGCCGAAAAAACAGAGGAACAGCAGCAGGAAGTAACGCCTGAAAGAAAGAATCTCACAAAGAAAATCGAGCAACTGAAATCGGAATCAGAAGCGATTCGAAAAAGGCAACGGAAATCGATGATTTCAGTGGCGATTGAGCCACGCGTTATTCGGATTCTGCCTCGTGGAAACTGGTTGGACGATTCGGGAGAGATTGTCAGCCCCGCCATCCCCGAGTTTCTTGGAAAGCTGGAAACTGACGGTAAACGTGCGACCCGGCTTGATCTGGCGAACTGGCTTGTTGATCCTGATGACGGCGTTGGCCTGATGACGGCTCGGGTGTTTGTGAATCGCTTATGGTATTTGATGTTTGGTAACGGGCTGGCTGATCTTTCCGATTATGGGGGACAGGGAGAGACGCCAACGCATCCGAAACTGCTAGATCAACTGGCAATTGAATTTGTGGAATCCGGCTGGGACGTGAAACATCTGATTCGCCTGCTCGTCGTCTCAAAAACATATCGGCAGCAATCTTTAGTCACTGACGAAATGCAAAAAAAAGATCCGGGCAACAAATGGTTTGCACGTCAATCGAGATATCGGCTTTCTGCAGAATCGGTTCGTGATACCGCATTGGCGATTAGTCGGTTACTTGTAGAGGATGTCGGAGGCGCAAGCGTCAAGCCGTATCAACCGGCTGGGTATTACAGGCATTTGAATTTCCCGAAGCGAACTTACAAGCACGATACAGACAGCAGGCAGTACCGCAGAGGCGTTTATGTGCATTGGCAGCGTCAGTTTCTGCATCCGATGCTTAAAGCTTTTGATGCACCGAGCCGGGAAGAGTGTACCGCAAAAAGACCCCGCTCTAACACGCCGCTGGCTGCGTTGACGTTACTGAATGATCCAACCTTCATGGAAGCCGCGAGGGCGTTTGCAGGACGGATTCTTCTTGAAGGCGGAGAAAGTTGTGGGTCGAAAATTGAATTTGCCTGTAAGGAAGCACTCTCGCGATTACCAGATAAAACAGAACGAAAAGTTCTGATGCAGGCCTGCATAATGCAACTTGCGTATTACGAAGAACATCCCGATCAGGCGAAGCAGCTTCTGGCAGTCGGAATGACGCCGAGCCTTGAAGGAGTGAATTCCAGCGAACATGCCGCATGGACGCAAATTGCCAGAATACTTTTGAACCTGAATGAAACAACAACACGAAACTAATCACCAGCAGTTGTAGTCGTGTAGGCTGGGTCAAGACCCAGCTTTGTGGCTTCCATTTCAATGAAAACCTTTGTAGCCACGCTCGCCAGAGCATGGCTGCAAAGTTCAGAGATGTTCGTGCTGGGTCTTGACCCAGCCTACGGACTAATTACCAGCAGCCGTACCCTACGAATTTTGAAATCAGATCCATGATAAATCAAAACGATTTTATAATGCAGCAACATCGCCGGGCTTTTCTTGCTCGAAGCGGGTTTGGTCTGGGGTCGGTTGCTCTTTCTGCTTTATTACAGAGAGAATCTTCCGCCGGGTGCCACTCTACGCCGTGAAGTGAAAATTGGCTTGGGTTTTCTTAAGTTCTTTGGCTGTCTCGATTTGTTGTTTTGTTGCTTCAAGAATTTGTGGGGAGCTGATTTGTTTTTTCTTCTTTTTTCGTGGGTAATGGCGGC
>JAJRTM010000516.1 GCA_024278285.1 Planctomycetota bacterium | reverse complement strand
TCATGCTCGCTGCTCCTTGTTTTGATCTTAAAGAAACGTAAACTCTTAAAAAGATTCTAACAATTCAAGCAGCGAGCTTTCATACCATCTGGGGTCAGATTGTTTTATGAAAGGTTTGAATGCTCAGAGGAATTCCACACAATCCGCCCAGAGGGTAGCTCAGACAATCTGTTCAGGATTGTCTGAGTGCCGTCAGGCACCCGAGGCATTGAGTGAAAGGGTTGAGAATCATAAAAAGCGTTGCCTGAAAATAAATTCCTCGGGTTGCTTCGCAACACAGACAACCCTGAACGGGATTGTCTGTGCTACCCGATCCGCTGAATAGTTACAAAAAAACGACTAAACGCAGAGTAGATATTCGGTGCCTGTGTTCCTTTTGAATGAATAGAGGGTTCAACAAAGATGAACCAAATGGAAATATCGCTTCCGCAATCACAACACTTTCGGAATTTTGTTGCGATTATTTTCGCAATGGTTATTGGTGTTATTGTTGTGGGGACAATTGAATCGATAGGCCATACTGTTTATCCGCCTCCAGCCGATCTCGATATGAATGATGCCGACCAGATGAAAGAGTATGTCGCCAAGCTTCCCATCGCGGCGTTACTGTTTGTTGTTGCCGGGTGGGCAGCGGGGATTTTTTCTGGCTGTTTGTTTGCGGGAATTATGGGATTCCGGCAAGGGAAATTCTGTGCTGTTGTTTACAGTATTATCTTTTGCTCGGTGGTCGGCTTAATGCTTTTTCAAATCCCCTTGCCATTTTGGTTTACACTCTTTGGGATAATTGTCCTTGCCCCCAGTGCGTTTGCTGGCTGGGTCGTTTCCGAATTTATCCTTACACGACTACAGCGTTCCAGCACGTCTGGTTCATTCTGATAGTCGTCGTCAAATAATAACAGAAAGATTAAATAGATGTCAAAAGATATCTGCTTCGGAATTATCTGCTTCCTTTTGTTTGGGGCGTCTCTACAGGCGGCTGATGATTACATTCTCGGCCCCGATTCTTATCCGCAAGAGGGGGTGCCAAAAGGGAAGCTGACGCAACGCAAATGGAAAACCAGCAAAGTCTTCGCCGATACCATTCGCGATTACTGGGTTTATGTGCCTGCTCAATACAAGAAAGGAGCCCCAGCCTGTGTGATGGTCTTTCAAGATGGTTGGGCCTATTGCAATCCGCAGGGGCCGGTTCGCGCGACAAACGTTTTCGATAATTTAATTCACGCTGGCGAAATGCCTGTTACCATTGGGGTTTTCATCAATCCGGGAGAAATTCCTTCTTCGAAGCCGGGCAAGAAACCGTATCGAAATCGCAGTTTTGAATACGATACGCTCAGCAGTGATTATGCCAGTTTTTTGATTGACGAAATCCTGCCGGAAGTTGCCAAGTCATACACATTGACCAATAAGCCGGAAGGGCGAGCGATATCCGGTGCCAGTTCGGGCGGCATTTGTGCTTGGACAGTCGCCTGGCAGCGGCCCGATTATTTCCGAAAAGTGAGCAGCCATATTGGTAGTTTTACCAATATTCGCGGGGGGCATGTCTATCCTGCATTAATTCGCAAAACCGAAAACAAGCCGATCCGTGTTCATCTGCAGGAAGGCTCCAACGATGTAGATAACATCCACGGCAACTGGCCTCTCTCGAATTTGCAGATGGAAGCCGCTTTGAAATTCAAGAAGTACGATTACAAATTTGTGATGGGGGATGGCTACCACAGCCGAAAGCATTCAGGAGCAATTCTTCCCGACGAACTACGCTGGCTCTGGCGAGACTGGAAAGAGAAAATTGGAGAATAAGCAGCGATTTTCCTCAAAAAATTCAATTATTCCATTTGTTCTACAACCAGAGCAGCTTTCTGTGAACTGTTTCAGAGTTGAACGTGAACTGTCTGGAAATTATGGTTTCTGCTACGTATGATAGGGCGAAACTTGCAATTGCCTGGTTCAGAGAGGTATTTTTATAACATCAGACTGAACCTACGCCACATTTTCGGGGTAGAGAACCTGAAAACAATCTCGCATTTGTTTTCGTTCATGTTTGTTCCTGAAAAATCATTAGTAAAGGCTCTCTTTTTATACTGCAAGTTGGTTTTGAGATACCGACTACCAAAAAGACAGGACACAGATATGCTGTTGAACATAATACGGGCAGTTTTTGTATGTATTTCTGCCGGGGCATTCGCTACCTATATCAGTCAGGATCAGCTTGTTCCAACGGAAATTGCAGAGCATCCTCTTATTTCATTTTTAGTGTTGATGTTTCTTATTATCAGCATCATTGCTTCTGACTTACTCATCAGGCGTAAGCGAATCGAAGATATCTCTGCCATTTATTTCGGTTTACTCGTCGGGGCGCTGCTCAGCTATTTATTCATACAGGCGGTGGAGCCAGCTTTTAATCAGGCTAACTTTCGCGATGGACCGGCTTATTACAACCTGACATCGATGTTCGTGTTGCTGACAATTCCGTACCTTTCCATTTCTTTTTTGATGCAAACGAAAGACGATTTTCGCTTTGTGATTCCGTATGTTGAATTCTCTCGCGAATTAAAAGGGGGCAGGCCACTTGTTGTCGATAGCCATGCGTTGATTGATGGCAGAATTGCAGAGTTGGTTGAAACATTGGTAATCGATTCGCAGATGTTGGTCCCCGATTTCGTGCTGGAAGATTTACAACGAATTGCAGACAGCGGCGATAAAGTTCGCAAAGGACGGGGACGACGAGGGCTGGATATTCTAAGCCGTATTCAACAACATCCCCATGCCGAAATTCGTATTTACGATACCAACTTCGAAAAACCAGCCTCCGGGAAATCAACGCCTCATGATCAAATGCTGATCGAAGTTGCCAAGGCTGTCAGTGGGCGCATTATTACAAATGATGTTAATCTGAATAAAGTGGCCGGTGTTCAGAATATTGATGTCATCAACTTAAACGATGTCGCCAATGCCTTGAAGCCAAAATATATTCCGGGCGAACATATTCGTATCCATTTAATGAAAGAGGGGGAATCTTTCGGGCAAGGCGTCGGCTACCTGGACGATGGGACGATGCTGGTTTGTGAACAGGGAAGAGACCTTGTTGGCAAAGAGGTCGATGTCGAAGTCACCAGCGTTCTGCAAAACAGTGCAGGCCGCATGATCTTCGGCAAGCCCAGCCATCCCCCCGCCTCCAGCACTCACAAGAAGAGTTAAGCATCGGTCGAACAATTCTGTCACATCTGTGATCTTTTTCGTAGGATGGCGTGCTTGCACCTGTCGTTTATACATAAGTTTTATCCCGGAGGGACATTGGCAAATAGCCCCAGGTTTTAACCTGGGGTATTGGTTGCAAGAGGATGAAGTCCTGTAGGGACGATGCAAACAATCGAGGCACGAAATAATCATGACCATCGTCCCTTCGGGACTGCATTTAACTG
>JAJRTM010000515.1 GCA_024278285.1 Planctomycetota bacterium | reverse complement strand
TGCAATCATCAAACGTGTTAATGGTGCGTAATGTTCTTTGAGTTGCCCTGGCGCGACCGGGGAATTGCTCGACTTATTTTCAGAAGATGAAGCAGTCACCATCCCCTCACCGATAACATTTTCGATCTGTTCGATGGTCACGCCCCCTGGTCGCAGCAGCGTCAGGCGATCTTCAATCATGCCAACAATAGTCGATTCGATTCCGACTTTGCAGGGGCCGCCATCCAGAATGTAAGCAACATGTTCTTCTAGTTGATCAGCCACATGTATCGCTGTTGTCGGGCTGGTTCTGCCAAATAAATTCGCAGAGGGGGCAGCGAGCGGTTTGCCTGATTGCTGAATCAACCGCAACGCCAGCGGATGGTCCGGCATTCTTATCGCAACCGTCTCTAAACCAGATGTGACTAAATCTGGCACGCAAGTTTTTTTAGGAAGCAGAACCGTTAACGGTCCCGGCCAGAATTTATCAATCAACTGCTGAATCATTGCAGGGACATTTTTAGTGATCGAACCTAAAGCATCCTGATTAGCAATGTGTACGATCAGCGGATCGAATTTTGGTCGCTGCTTGGCTTCAAATATTTTCGCAACAGCGAGTGGGTTCAGTGCATCGGCTGCAAGGCCGTAAACCGTTTCGGTCGGGATGGCGACAAGTTGCCCATCTTTAATTTTCGATGCTGCGAGTGAAACATCAACACCGATTTCAACTTGTCGACTCATGGGCACAGGGAAATTATCAGGGCATTATGGAAACAGAAAGTCCATTATTGCAATTCCTGCTGATTTTTCCACTGTTCCCATTGCTCAGGGGTCAGGTTATCCGGATTGACTGTTTCGTGAACTGTTGTCGGAATTAAGGTTTCAGTTTGTCGAAGCGAAGCGGGCTGCACGCTTAACGCATATTTTACCCTCCCCTTGACCTGTCCCTGATTTCCAGAAGCTGTGACGACATTTCCAGAAGATGATTTCATTTCAGCAAGCCAGTATCTAGCTTGTTTTAAGTCGGGATTAATCTCCAACGCGCCCTTAAGATATTGCCGTGCCGTGATTGGATCTTGAAGTTCTTTCAACGCGATGTAGCCAACATTGTAATAAGCCTCTGCCTGACCTACGAGACCAGAAAGTGCAACAGCCGCCTGCTTATATTGACCGGAACGAGCCAACGTCAAACCAATTTCAAATTTATACGTTGTATCGGGATTTTTCTGAACGGCTTTCTGCATTTCAACAACTGCTTCGGTGTACCGTTTTTGACTTTCCAGAAATTTCCCGTAAGCAAAAAGGGCTTCTGCAGAATCTGGAGCAATCTCAATCGCTTTACGAAATCGCTGTTCTGCCTGGGTATTGTGTCCGGCTAATGCGTCGAGCCGTCCTAATCCGATGTTCGCTTCGACAGATTGCGGTTCCTTGGACACCACTTTTTCATAGGAAGATCGTGCTTCAGTAATGTGACCGAGCTGTTCCTGTAGCATCGCGTAACTGAGATGAAGCTGGAGCGGCTTCTTCAAATCTTTTGCAGTTTTGGGTACAGATTTTGAAGCCATCACGCCAGGTGGATAAAGGCTTGTCTGTTTACCTTTTTTTACTTGCCCCTGTTTCGCAGAGAGCAATTGATCGACAGGTTTATCTTGTTTGAAGTAGGTCGCAGGTGACAACCATGCCAGTGAGCCCGCGCCAGTACCTGCACATCCACTGAGAGCAAGAAGAATCAGCATTCCTGCAATTTGATAATTAGAATTACTTCGCATTCCCATTTTCGCAATCCTTTGCGCAGGGTTCCGGTGCAGAAAACAGGCCCTCATTGAGCTATTAATGTGCCTATGATGAGCGAACTGTGTCGTCATTGACAAAGCTCGCCTTTTCTCCAATCGGCTTTTTCTGCACGACCACTAAAACCTATTCAGATTTTTTGGGTAATTGCGTCATTCTTGAAAAATACCTCAAGGTAGTCAGGGCTGATCTCAATTACCCCCAGAGTCTCCCCCATCGCTGCTGGTTGAAATATGAGGGGCAATCATTCCGTCGAGCCAGGCTTTCTGATAAAGCTCAACTTCAACTGCAGGGCGAGTGATTGGCGAAGTCACATCAAGCATAACATGAAGCGAGCGACCAGTTTGACTACTGATTTCTGCAATGTAATTGTTGACACTGGCTAAGCGAATTGTGTTAATGTTTCTTTCGGTGGAAGCCTGGACATGAATCTGCGGGTGGTGTCTGGTAGGATTCTGCATCACCCAAAGCACATGCTCTCGACCAGGTTTTGTTAAATCGTGGGTTTCTTTATTAAAATGATACCCGTAAAGCGTTGTTGCGTTCTTCCATCCCTGATTTATTTGAGCCGCTTCAAAAACCTTAATAATATTGCGATCATTTTCTACGTACGGCGTTGGCCAAAAGTGTGCAGCATGAAATTGTTGAGCAAAAGTTTGCTGCGGATCGGTCGGACGTGGACGAGGTGGCCACAGTTTTCCATGTCGATAAACCTGACGCGAACCAACAGGCAGCGATCCGGTGTACTCCCACCATTCGGGAGAATATTTTTTCGTCCCATTGACACTTTGCTTTCGCCAGGGCCATCCCGCATGAGCAGTATCGGGAACAATAATCATCCCGGAAAAAAACGCGAAAAGTAAGATAGTCACACAGGATAATCGCATCATGCTAAGCTCCAACTGAGTTCCAAACTCATCAAATCAAACAGCCGGTTCAGGTTGATCTCTCTTCAAAAAATGACCGCCTGAATTTTGGCTGACAGGACAAGTTCTCTTCAATCAGCTTCAGACCATGCGCACATAGCCCCTCATACCTGTCCATCTTCACTTATCGACCTGAAATGCGCGTCCCATGACTAAAAATTGAACTTCCACAAAACAGTGTCTCTTAGGACATACCTCGATTTAAGCTCCCATCAATGAAATGCAGAGTAAAAGTGTCAAGATATATCCAGGCAGGCCAGATCAGTTAGGGCTTGTTGATTTATTATTTCCGAAGTCGCGTTATTCGCTTTAAGTTAGCTTTGAACATGGTTTAATGTAACGAAACGTCTGAAAAGGCCTGTTTCAAAATAGTGAAAACATACTGAACACGACATTTTGTTT
>JAJRTM010000044.1 GCA_024278285.1 Planctomycetota bacterium | reverse complement strand
CGCGATTCGTGTTCACCCACTGGTTTGCAAAGGGTTTAACGCCGACTTTGATGGCGATCAGATGGCAGTCCACTTGCCGTTGTCTATTGAAGCACAGGTTGAAGCAACAACGTTGATGCTTTCAACAAACAATATTTTCAGTCCGGCAGATGGCAAGCCGATTATTTCCCCCTCACAAGATATTGTGATGGGCTGCTATTATATGACGGCTAATAAAATTAACCGTATCGGCGAAAATTTGATATTTTCTTCGGTGAATGAAGTTTACATGGCCCTTGAACAGGGAAAAGCTTCGAAGCACGCGACAGTTAAATTGCGTTTACCCAAAGGAAGGACTGTTAAAGGGGAAGGTGCAGAGAATTTCAAATCGGGTGGGATTATTGAAACGACTGTTGGACGAATTCTCTTCAATGAAGAAATTGTCGCCAAGGGGATGGCTTTCTATAATCAGACAATGAAAAGCCGTGATCTTTCCAATGTTATTTCAGATTGTTACCAGACGCTGGGGCGTCGTGAAACGATTGAATTGCTTGATCGAATGAAAGAAGTTGGCTTCACGCAATCTACCCAAAGTGGCCTTTCCTTTGGAACCAGCGATCTGCGGACCCCTCCCAGCAAAGAGAAAATTATTGCCGAAGCTGAAAGTTTCGTCATTAAACAGCAGAAGTTGTACAATCGCGGGATCATCACCAACCAGGAACGTTATAACAAAGTTCTTGATATTTGGTCGAAGGTTCGAGAGCAGATTACGGCTGAGATGATGGTCGAAATGGAGAATGATGTTCGGGAAGATGGCGATTACATCAATCCGATTTTCTTGATGTCCGATTCTGGTGCTCGTGGTGGTGTCGAACAGATTCGACAGTTGGCCGGGATGCGAGGTTTGATGGCCAAGCCGAGTGGTGAGATTATCGAAACACCGATTAAGGCGAGTTTCAAAGATGGCCTGACTGTTCTGGAATACTTCAGTTCGACACATGGTGCCCGCAAAGGTTTGGCGGACACCGCATTGAAAACGGCTGATAGTGGTTACTTGACACGAAAACTGGCTGATGTATGTCAGAATGTTGTCATCACGATGGACGACTGCGGGACCACTCAGGGGATTACCATGGGGATTGTTTACCGTGGTGAGCATGTTGAAGTCAGCCTGGCAGATTCAATTCGTGGTCGAGTCAGCCGGGCGAGCATTGTTAATCCTGTGACTGATGAAGTTATCGTCAAAGACAGCCAGTTGATCTCTTACAAAAAAGCTCAACAAATTGAAGACCTTGGTCTGGAAAAAATTCAGGTTCGTAGCCCGATGACATGTGAAGCAGAGCTTGGCATGTGCAAAAAATGTTACGGAATGGATCTTTCCTCTGGCTCAGAGGTTGAAGAAGGGTTGGCTACCGGAATTATCGCTGCCCAGAGTATCGGTGAACCGGGAACACAGTTGACAATGCGTACGTTCCACATCGGCGGTGTGGCTCAGACTGAAATGGAAGAGTCTGAATTAAAGTGCCGAAAGGGAGGAATAGTTCGCTATGCCCGCATCCGTTCGGTTGTCAACAGCGAAGGCCAAAATGTCGTTCTGACCCGTAATGGTGAAGCCGTCATTATGGACGACAAGCATCGCGAAATCGAATCGTACCGTATTCCCAACGGGGCGATTCTCATGGTTGATGATGGTCAGAAAGTGGAAGAAAATACGGTTATTTGCCAATGGGATCCACACGCCGTTCCTATCCTGGCAGAAGTTGGGGGACGGGTCCGCCTTGATGATATTATTGAAGGCCGAACCGTTGTTTCTGAAAAAGATTCCAGCGGCAATATTCGTAAAACAATTATCGAACATAAAGGAGAATACCATCCACAGATTATCCTGGAAGATGGTACGGGTAAGATTCTCGATTTCTACTATCTGCCGGAACGAGCCACGATTGAATTTGAAGATGGGCAGGAAATTAATGCGGGGGCAATTCTTGCAAAACTGCCTCGTGAATCATCTGGAACACAGGACATTACCGGGGGACTGCCTCGCGTAACAGAACTGTTTGAAGCTCGTAAACCGAAAGACCCTGCAGTGCTTGCAGAAATTGATGGTGAAGTTGAGCTTCTGACAGAGAAGAAACGCGGCAAGCGAATTCTTGTCGTTCGTGCTGCTGATGGAACTGAAGTGGAACATATTATTCCGCATGGTAAAGCGCTTCTGGTGCATACGGGAGATATCGTCAAAGCAGGAGATGCTTTGGTGCGTGGTCCACTTGTTCCCCACGATATTTTACGAGTTTCGGGCGAAGAAGCGGTTCATCAATATCTGCTGCATGAAATCCAGAATGTTTATCGTGCCCAGCGAGTTGAAATTGATAATAAGCATATCGAAATTGTCGTTTCGCAAATGCTTCGCAAACTAAAAGTTGATGATGTTGGCGACACGAAACTTCTTCCAGGAAGCTTGGTTGACAAAATTGAGTTCCGCAAAGAAAACGAGCGACTTCTTACGTGTCTCAAGATCAGCGAACCTGGAGATACCGAGTACGAAATTGAAGATGTCATTTCTCAACAAGAATTTGATGAAGTGAATGCCCTGGTAGAAGCAGAAGGAGGCGTTGCCTCCGTTGGGGTTACACCACTTCCCGCAGTTGGTAGCACACAGTTACTGGGGATCACCAAAGCTGCCGTTCAGAGTGAAAGTTTTATCTCTGCGGCTAGTTTCCAGGAAACAACCAAAGTATTGACGGAAGCAGCACTGGCGGGCAAACGCGATTTCCTTGTTGGTTTGAAAGAGAATGTCATTCTTGGTCACCTGATTCCTGCTGGTACGGGATTCTACACGCACCAACAATCGGAAGTCCGCATCAGACCGGAAGCTCTTCAGGAATTGCAGGAAGAAAAAGAACGGATGCTTGCAGCCCGAATGGATCTACTGAACCAACTGGGCGGCGGAAACAATCCCACGCAACCTTCAATGGATCCTTCTACGGGAACAGCAACATCGTATCCAGCACCGGAAGTTGTCACGGTAACAGAGTCGATTGTCTCTCCAGAACCGTATCCCCCAGTTCCTGAGCCAGCACCAATTGGACCAGCATCAATTGAGACGGCAGCAATTGAGACGGCAGCAATTGAGCCAGCACCAATTGAGACGGCATCTGCTCAGGAAACCCCAGACGAAGAAATCCCGCCTGCAGGAGGTGGATTGGATGATATTGTGCCTGATGCGTAACTGTTTCAGAAACATTATTATAATCCTGCATAAACATGGGCAGGTGTAATTAAATAACTGTCGAGCCGGGGGTGTTAACATCCCTGGCTCGCTTAAATTACCAGCATCCATTACCTTATTATTGGCTCATTTTTTCTGCTCTATCGCTCATTTTTCTGCTCTATCAAAGTTAACGACCATGACGACCATCAACGATCATTACCTCAAGCTGAATGCGGGTTACCTGTTTCCTGAAATTGCGAAAAGGGTCAACTCTTTTTGTGAATCACATCCGCAAGCCGATGTGATTAAACTGGGCATTGGCGATGTCACCGAACCACTCCCGGCTGCCATCACAACTGCCATGCACAACGCGATTGATGAAATGTCGCAGCGGGATACTTTTCACGGATACGGTCCCGAACAGGGATACGATTTCTTGCGCGAGAAAATTGCGAAGTTCGATTATCAGGATCGTGGTGTCTCAATTTCTGCAGACGAAATATTTGTCTCTGATGGAAGCAAATGTGATTCCGGGAATATTCTGGATATCTTTGGGGATGATAATCGCATTGCAGTTCTTGATCCGGTTTACCCGGTTTATGTTGATACCAATGTGATGGCTGGGCATACCGGACCTGCTGATGAACAGGGACGATACGCGGGACTGGTTTATCTTTCGGTGACGGCTGAGAATAATTTCGTCCCCGATTTTCCGAGCGAACCTGTTGATTTGATTTATCTGTGCTATCCCAACAATCCAACAGGCGTTGTTGCCAGTAAAGATGTTCTTATACGGTGGGTCGATTATGCCCGTGAGAATAACGCCATCATTTTGTTTGATGCTGCTTATGAAGCATTCATTACGGACCCAGAAATTCCGCACTCCATTTATGAAATTGAAGGAGCTAACGAAGTGGCCATCGAGTTCCGCAGTTTTAGTAAAAATGTGGGATTCACTGGAACGCGTTGTGCATTTACTGTTATCCCGAAAGCTCTTACAGCGAGCAGTTCAACGGGTGAAGCTGTCAGTCTGCACCAACTATGGAACCGCAGGCAAAGCACAAAATTCAATGGAGTTTCTTACATTATTCAGCGTGGGGCGGAAGCAGCTTACTCTCCGGAAGGTCGCGAGCAGACGAAGCAGTTGGTCGATTTTTATCTTGAAAATGCAGCCAGGCTTCGCGAAGGGCTTGGGAAAGTTGGCATCCATGTCCACGGCGGCGTGAATGCTCCGTACGTCTGGCTGAAAACTCCTGGCGACTTTGATAGCTGGGGCTTCTTTGATGAACTGTTGCATAAAGCTCATCTGGTTGGTACTCCGGGAAGTGGTTT
>JAJRTM010000043.1 GCA_024278285.1 Planctomycetota bacterium | reverse complement strand
TGTTGAATTTTTGGAGAAAGATGTGAAGCGTCTTTGTTGGTTTTTGTTTTTTCTGATTTGGCCGGTGCTGGCGCTGATTATCAGTGCGTTTACGCCTCGTTGGAACTGGGGATTCCCCGGGAATGGCGTTTCAGATTCGCCAATTGGGGCGGAGATTGATCACCTGTTTTATCTGGTGCTGGTCATTTGCGTGATCGTATTCATCGGCACGCAAGTCGGTTTACTCTATGCGATCTGGACAGCTTCGGGGCGTCCCAAAGAAAAGCGAGCCTGGTACACACACGGCAATCATAAACTTGAAATTATCTGGACCGTTGTTCCAGGAATCATCTTGTTGTTTATCGCATTTTATCAGCTTAAAGTCTGGGCAGATTTTCGGATTGATTCAGCTTCTCCGTTGAAAGCACAAACTAATGTTGTTGCAGAAGTTTCAGCTCGTCAGTTTGAGTGGCGAATTCGTTATCCGCAGCCGGGCAAAAAACTGGAAAAGAAACCACAGCCGGGCGACATGTACAGCGTCAACGAATTACACATCCCGGCAGGAACGCCGGTGCGAATTTATTTGAAATCACAAGACGTACAACATTCATTCTTTTTGCCGACGTTACGAATTAAACAAGATGCGGTGCCGGGATTGATTATTCCGGTCTGGTTTGAAGCGAAAGAACCGGGAGAGTATCCACTGGTCTGTGCAGAACTGTGCGGCTGGGGACACTACAAAATGGGAGGTAAACTGATCGCCCACACTCCCGAAGAATACGAACAATACATCAAGGAACTTCACGAAAAACAATATGAGGATGGTTATACTGAAAAGAAATAAGTGATGTAGGCTGGGTCGTGACCCAGCATTCGTTTATCGTTTATGGCTCAACTTTCATCTTCTCCTGATACCATCATTTCTACCAGAATTGAAGTCTTAGTGAAGTGACAACAACTGAATTGCTGGGTCACGACCCAGCCTACACACCGTACGAATTAACTATTCTGCAAATAAAACTGTAAGGCAATAATTTCGTGAGTACTGCGACGCTTTCTTCTTCTGACGATCACTCTCATGCGGGGCATGTAGATAATCGTTGGTGGATCAATAAATATATTTTTTCGACCGACCATAAAGTGATTGGGATTCAATTTTTGATTTCCACATTGATTATGATGCTGGTCGGTGGACTGCTGGCGTTGGCGATTCGCTGGCAGCTTGCGTTTCCGTGGAGTCAGATGCCCTGGGTTTCTGCGGAGATTTTTGCAGAGACCGGAGGGCAAATTTCTCCTGAGTTTTACACGATGCTGTTCACGATGCACGCTACCGTCATGATTTTTCTGGTCGTGATCCCAATTCTCGCAGGGGCGTTCGGCAACTTTTTGATTCCGCTCATGATCGGAGCGCCCGACATGGCGTTTCCGAAATTGAACATGCTCAGTTACTGGTTCATGTGGCCGGCAGCGATCTGTTTCGGGTTGAGTTTTTTGTACGAAGGCGGCCCGGCGGCGGGTTGGACATCTTATCCGGTGCTGTCTGCGGTGTACGATGCAGCTCCCGGCTCTGGCTTTGCGCAAACATTGTGGCTGTCCGGAGTGATGTTTGTTGGTTTTTCTTCGATGATGGGTTCGATCAATTATCTGACAACCATCATCAACATGCGGGCGCCGGGAATGACGTTATTCCGAATGCCTTTGACTATTTGGGCCATGTTTATCACTGCAGTTTTGCAGGCATTCGCGTTGCCCGTTCTGACCGCAGCGGGGTTCATGCTGATTGCAGATCGTGAATTTGGAACTTGCTTTTTCGTTCCAGGGGGGCTGGTCATTAACAATGCAGACCCAACCGTTGGAGGCGGGCAGCCTTTGCTGTGGCAGCATCTGTTCTGGTTCTATTCGCATCCGGCTGTTTATATCATGCTGCTCCCTGCGATGGGAATGATCTCGGATATGCTTTCCTGCATGTGTAGAAAGCCGGTTTTTGGTTACCGCCCGATGGTCTACTCCTTGTCAACCATTGCTGGTCTTGGGTTTATTGTCTGGGGGCACCATATGTTTATGTCGGGAATGAACCCGGCACTGGGCATGACTTTTATGGTCGCAACGGTCATGATCGCGCTTCCTTCTGCGATTAAGGTTTTCAACTGGATTGGGACCATCTGGGGCGGGCATTTACAGTTTAATACGGTCACTTTGAATGCGATTGCGTTTGTGACCATGTTTATTGTTGGGGGTTTGAGCGGAATCTTCATGGCTGTGATTCCGATCGATATTTACATTCATGATACGTATTTTATTGTTGCCCATTTTCATTATGTTTTGTTTGGGGCAACCCTGTTCGGCATTTTTGCAGCGATTCATTTTTGGTATCCGAAGATGTTCGGCAAGATGATGAACGACACTCTCGGGCAATGGCATTTTGTTCTTACTTTTATTGGAATGAACGGCACCTTCTTCCCGATGCACATGCTCGGGATCGCGGGCATGCCCCGGCGGTATGCGGACCCTTATTTACATGAATACTTAGAGCACTTACTGCCGTTGAATCAGTTTATGACTTACTCTGCGGTTTTGATGGGATTGGCTCAGTTCATTCTGATTTACAACTTTTTCGGCAGTATGGTCTGGGGCAAGAAGGCTCCCAAAAATCCCTGGAATTCAAACGGGTTAGAGTGGGAAACTGCCTCGCCGCCGCCTCATGGGAATTTTGAAACAACGCCTAACGTTTATCGTGGGCCTTACGAATATAGTTCCCCCGATCACCCAGAAGAAGATTTCTGGCCACAAGCACAAGAGTGAAATCAGGCGAGCCGTGCCTGTTAAGGTACGGGTGAAACAGCATTTAACCCAAACGCCTCCAACATTATCGATAGAAAAATATGAACCAAATAGAACAGCCACTCAATCCATGGATTCATCGCATGGCGATTATTACCGCGGTGGTGGCAATGCTCCCGATTATCATGGGAGCACTGACAACAACCAAAGAAGCCGGGATGGCATTCCCCGATTGGCCCACTTCAGATGGTCAGGGAATGTTTAGCTATCCGTGGTTGAAGCTGGTCGATGATATGAGTACCAATAACGAAAGTGTCAAAAAGTTTTTGGAACATGGTCACCGCCTCGCGGGAACGCTGGCAGGTTTTGCATCGCTCATTTTAATGGTGCTGACCTGGCTGAAAGGTTCGAATAAAACCTTGGCGGTACTCGGTATCCTTGTCTTTCTGGCTGTTTGTGCGCAAGGGGTGCTCGGAGGGATTCGCGTTGAATTAAATGATCGCGGCTTGGCGATGCTGCATGGGATATTCGCTGCGGTATATTTTTCGCTGGTTTGTATCACCGCGACGGTTTCTTCCACCACCTGGGGTCAATGGAAGCCGGAAGAGACGAACCGCCCGGTGAAGGCTGCTCGAAACGCATCGCTTATTTATTTGATCTTTCTGCTGGTACAATACACTCTCGGTGGAATCATCCGGCATCCGATGGGCGATATGAAAGCCCCGGTGAATGAACATCTCGGGTTTGGAGTTCTGGCTTTAATCGCGGTACATGTGGTGCTGGTTTTTGTCGTAAAAACAAAAGTGAACTGGCTGCGATCTGCGATGCGTGGTGTGATTATTTTAACGACGATTCAAGTGATCCTCGGTTTTTTTACTTATGTCACAAAATTCGGAATGGGGTCGATGAGGGTTGTCGAAGGCTCCACCGGGCAAGTTCTTTCGCGGACTTCACACATGGTTGTCGGGTTATTGTTAGTCGCCTCAGCGACCGTGTTAACGATTCGCTGTTTTCGTGTTAATCGCCTGATGAATAACAAGAAACCGGCAGAAGTTGCATAAATGCAGGGTCTACTGGGCGGACCATTGCGTTACGGTCGATTTCAATTCAAACTTATATTATGGTTCACACAACCAGCCTTACTTTCAATAAAAAACAACAGGAGTAAATACGTGAGTCATCTGACGACTCCCTCAATCATTTCTCAACCAAGCACGATGACGTTGGCAAACGGAATTGGAGCAGGAGAATTGACGTGGAAAACTCGCATCGCTGATTATCTGGAACTCTCCAAAGCGAAAATCGCGGTGATGGTACTCGTGACCGTCGCGGTTGGTTATTTATTGGGATCGAGAAATCAAGTCGATTGGTTCCGATTATTCAATGCACTGCTCGGCATTGGATTGATCGCCGCTTCGTCTTGTGCGTTGAACCAGTGGTACGAAATTGCGACCGATCTGTTGATGCCCCGCACGAAAAACCGGCCTTTGCCTGCGGGGCGAATCAAGCCGAATGAGGCGCTCGTTTTTGCTGCAATAACAGGCATCTACGGGGCAATTCATCTGGTGCTGTTCGTTAATGTAACAACGATGCTGTTAACAGTTTGCACGCTGGTGATGTATGTCGCGATTTACACTCCCTTAAAACGGCGAACTTCTTTTTGCACCGCGATTGGTGCGGTCCCTGGCGCGTTTCCTCCTGTTTTAGGTTGGGCGGCAGCGGGGCAACCGCTTGGTTGGGATGCGTTCTGGCTGTTCTCGCTGATGTTCCTGTGGCAGTTCCCGCACTTTTTTGCCATCGCGTGGATGTACCGGGAACAATACACAAAAGCAGGATTGTGGATGCTCCCGAACGGAATTCCGAGAAAATACGTCACCGGTTTTTTAGCAGTTACCTACGCGATTATTTTACTACCCGTCAGTTTACTTCCCCAGCAATTCGGAATGACTGGTCATTTATTTTTCTGGACAACCTTCCTGTTTGGCTTGGCGTACATTGCCTATTCAGTTCGTTTTTTATTGAATGAAACCAGAAAAACGGCCCGTTCTTTACTGTTTTGTTCGCTATTTTACTTACCCGTGGTTCTGACAACACTAACTTGGAGTCATCTGAGTCTGTTGAGTGCGTATACTGTTGCCAGTGTCGAGCAAACAGAAACAGAATGACAAAGCTGTCGAGTGATAAATAGAGTCGAGAAGATGCGTTTGAGGACTTGGAAATTTATGATTTGTTTCGGATTTCAATACTGAACGAGGTTCATTTTTATAACGCGAAAAGAACTAAGGTTGTTTGAATGCCGATTGACTGGTCTCCACTAAAAGAAATAATCGATCATCAGAATCGATTTGTGTTAACCAGTCATGTTCGTCCTGATGCTGATGCGTTAGGCTCGGAACTGGGAATGGCGCTACTGCTGCGTTCGATGGGAAAAACCGTCCAGATTATCAACCCTGGTGCAACGCCCGCTCATTTGCAGTTTCTCGATCCCAAAGCGGAAATCAAATCGGTTCACGATTCGCCTGCGCTTAAAAAAGCGATCTTGGAATGCGATGTGCATATT
>JAJRTM010000514.1 GCA_024278285.1 Planctomycetota bacterium | reverse complement strand
GCCCACTCTCATCCGCAGGCAAACGGGAGCAACCTTGCTCAAACATATCGCGACTCCTTGCTGGTGTTTGTTTTAGTTCAAACATAACCTTAGCAAGAGTCGCGACTTATGAAAACATGAACGGTATTGCCGTTAAACGAAAAGTTCCAATAAAAACTTTCTTCTTTATGTCCTCGTGCCTTAGTGATAATCAAATTTTTGGTTGCGGCTGTGCCGTGCTGTGTTACTGTATTGCATAGCTGCGATTACAAAAATACTTCATTTCAACAGGAAGAACACCATGTTAAATCGGCTTGGCAGAAATAGATCCTGGTTGCTGGTTTTAATTTATTTTAGTATTGCCCAACCGTATTGCAGGGCAGATATCTCGGTAAAACAGGCACGCTTGGCGCTGAGGCAAGCGGTTCTTTTTTTTCAAAATGAAGTTTCTACCAACGGCGGCTACTTGTACGCATACAGTGAGGATCTTTCAATCAGGCAGGGGGAAGAGGCGGCGACGATTCATCAAATTTGGGTCGAACCACCTGGCACACCCGCGGTTGGGGAAGCGATGCTGGTTGCGTATCAGAAAACGGGAGAAACAGTGGCGTTGGAGGCTGCGAAAAAAGCAGCCTACGCGTTAGTAGCGGGACAGTTGCAATCGGGAGGCTGGGCTTCTTTAATCGATTTCGAAAAACCGTTGAAATACCAATATCGTAAAAGTGGAATGACCAAAGGGCGGAACAGCACTACGTTTGACGATAATAAATCACAATCGGCTTTACGCTTTCTCATGCTGATCGATAAGGAATTGAACTTTCAGGATAAGGCAATTCATGAAGCGGTCCTTTATGCTCAAGATTGTTTTCTCAAAGCACAATATCCCAACGGAGCCTGGCCCCAGCAGTACAGTCGATTTCCCAAGCCAGAAGATTTCCCGGTCCTCAAAGCGAGCTATCCAGAGAATTGGTCGCGTCTCTTTCCTCGAAAAAAATACTCGCATTATTACACATTCAACGATAACACGATTGCTGATCTGATCGAGGTGATGTTTCTTGCTTATCATATTTATGGTGATAAACGCTTTCGACAGGCAGGCGTTCGGGCGGGGGAATTTATTTTGTTGGCACAAATGCCCGAACCACAACCCGCCTGGGCGCAGCAGTACGATCTGAAGATGCACCCTGCCTGGGCGAGAAAGTTCGAGCCGCCCGCGATCACCGGGGGAGAATCGCAGGGGGTGATCAAGGTGTTGATGCGGCTTTATATTCATACGGGAGACAAAAGATTTCTCGAACCGATCCCGCGAGCAATCAACTATCTGCGTCGTTCACAACTACCAAACAAACACTTGGCTCGGTTTTACGAACTCGAAACGAATAAGCCTCTCTATTTCAATTTGAAATATGAGTTAACTGATAACTCCGATCACATGCCGACGCATTACGCTTTTATTGTCGGGGCAAATCTTGATTCACTGGAAAGTCAGTATCGTAATTTATTACGCCTCGATTCTGAAAAACTGAAGAGGTTGCAATATCCTGTAAAGCAACCACGATTAACTCCCTTTTTGCAGGCAAAAGCAAAAGCAGCCATTAACAGTCTCAATAATCGAGGGGCGTGGGTGACCCAGGGAAAAATTCGCACGGGAAGATCGAGCTATCAAAAAACGCCCGTGATCGAAACCAGAACTTTTATGAAAAACCTCAATATCCTTGCTGATTACATTTCAACAGAAGCAGACTGAAGCGTTATCGGTAACGATCAAATAATCGAAAAGTTGACCATGTAGCTGGCGACTTTTCGGTTGAGTTGGTCTTCGACAATCAGCTTCAGCACATACGGACCGGCTGGGAGGTCTTTCGGAATGTTAAGCAGGTAGCTGTGGAAGTAATCGGTTCTGCGGTTTCTGCAAAAATCTTCGGTCGGCGGGAACTCCTGCTTGGAGATAACGCCACCTTGAGAACCGGCTCGATGAATTTCGATGGTTGATTTCAGGACCGTTTTGTATTGCCCGTTCGCTGTTGGCGAACTGAGGAAGTTTCGAGCCTCTGCGTAAATGAGAACCGGTTGACCGGGAGTGAATTCGGAGCGTTCGAATCGATCATAAGTGCCAAAGCCGTCAATTTTTGTGCAGAACAGAACATTTCGTAGCTCCAGATTGGCCCGTTGACGCAGTCGCTCCATTGCTTCCGTCAGTTGCGAAATGGTATGCGTGGCTCGGTCAGATGAATTTGGAATTCCCTCGGCATCGAAATAGTTGGACATCGCCCAGAACATCTGTTGCCAGAATTCCTGATCGGCGGGCGGGATGTTCGGAATCGCTTCGAGTGCTCTTTCCTGACGATTCGCCATCAGGTAGAGCATTCTTAAATAAGCTTGACTGGCAATGAATTCCTGCTTCTGTTTTTCATCATCGCCTAGTTGAAGTGAAGCGACTCGCCGTTCTGCGATGGCGATAAATTGATCGAGCGACTTTTGAAAATCCTGATTGCCATTTTGTGGATTGATCAATGATTCCAGCAAGTTTGTCTCAGGAGAATTGAGCGGCGGGGGCACGGTCAAGTCTTGTTTTTGAGCCACATCCATTTTCTGACTAGGATTCCCATTTTGCTCAGATGAGTCCCAAGGCTGTGGACGTGATTCGCCCAGTTTTAATTCCCTTCTGGAAGAACCTTGATTGTTCCACGGCGTATCAGCAGCCGATTCATATCGGTCTTGTTGAGAATTGGAGGCGAGCTTGAGACTGGTGCGTCTATTCGGTGATTTTTGATCGGGAGCAGTCGGTTCATCGAGAGATTTCTGGGCCAATCGCCTCATTTTCAAGATTTGAGGGATCATGCTGGGTGGCACCTGGCGCAATTCCTCATACCATTTTTTACGCTCCGCAGCAGAGACATTTTCAAATTCGGTTTGAATCAACATCAATGTCGCAGCATCTAAACCAGCCGGAAGATCTTTGGTTGTTGTTTGAGGCGATTTTTCATTCTGGCTTGATGAAGCCAGTTTTATGGGTGCAGAGGCTTCTTTTTCCTGAAACGGATTTTCTGTAGAGGCCGTTTGTTCTTCGCTTTGCTGCCCGGATTCTGCAACTTTCTTTTCTTCACTCACTTTTTTCTGTTGAGAAACCAAAGCAAACGGATTGCTCCATTTC
>JAJRTM010000513.1 GCA_024278285.1 Planctomycetota bacterium | reverse complement strand
CTTTCCTTCGACTTTGCTCTTCTTTGCTTCGGCTGCTTTAAGAGCTTTTTTAATTTGCTCCATATCTTTTACGTTCTTCGCTTTTTCCCCCAGACATGCTTTCATGGCTGTGCCGTAATCGTTGTTCTTCTTTTTCTTTTTATCGATATGACAAATGAAACATTTTGTTTTCGAAAGATTTTCTACATCTGGATAAAGCTCTTTGAAATACTTGTAGTATTTCGGACGGGCCTGTGCGGTTTGCGTTGCACAAGCCATTACAAATGTCAGGCAGCAGACGCCAACGATCAATTTACGCATAATTTCTCTCCCAATACTATCCAATTAACAACAAACACGACGCGACCATCTGGCGGGTCAGGCATGAGAGCCTGCAGATCGCAAAATACTACGAATGGTCCTTAATACACGGATGTCTATCCAATTCTTCGTCGCAACTATTCCACTCCATTAAATGGGACAACGAGGGCGAAGTCAACTGATGAACCTGCACAGATCGCCTAAAATCCACGAACATCCTTGAATAACCAGTCCCAAATCGCCTAATCGGTAGAGTCAAACCTTCCCAAAGGCTGAATTGGCGCATTCAGAACAAGCGAATGCAAATTGTAAGGAATACCAACCAGGGGCATTCTCGAATTGCTATTCGGCTAAGCGGGGATTTCAGATATTTTGGACGCCCTCCAAGCATTCCAGTAGTGAATATATTGGAATTGCAAACAGAAAGATTCGAAATGGAACTCCTTAATAAGGCTGGCAAAGCTTTGATACTGGTTCTGACTGTTCAACTCATGGGATGCTCAATGATGACCTCTTTATTGAAGTTGACGCAGCAGAAAGAAACTCTTTTTGCGGAAGCGGAAAAGCAGAGAGAGGAATTTTTGATTGAGCGAACCGAAGAATCGATCAAATGGTTGCTCTCCAACCTGGCCAAAAACGGCATGAGCAAAGGGGATATTGATCGCATCATCGGCGAGCAGGGAGAACGTGTTTTCGACGACACCAACATCCTTTCGGGTGATGGACTCTACCGAGCCGACGACCTTGTCTACAGTTGGGGGCCGGATAAACAAGGCCATTCTTACATGCTTGTTTTTCGAGATAATAAATTGATCAACTTTGAAAATTTTAATCCCAAAAATGCGATCCCTAGTTCGGTATTTCAATAACTGATAGCGAGACGATTTATATGAATGGGAAATTAAAAACGATTCTCACCTTTGCCCTGTGTCTATTGCCGGCTGCCTGGTCGCTTGCGGTTTCGGTGCAACCTCCTCAGTCGCAGGGAGAATTGCGTCCGAAGAACGAGCAGCCTCTTGCAATACACATTCACATGGTGCATCTAAGAGAATTTGATTTACGTCAAGGCAAAGCGATCGCAAAGTATGAATTTCATAATGCGGGAAAAAAACCGATCACGATCAAAAACATCAAGCCGAGCTGCGGATGTATTCAAGTAAGAATGCGTAACCAGGGGAAGTCCATTCAACCGGGCGAAGAAGGTGAATTCTATCTTGAAGTCGATACGACGGGAGAAACCTCTGGGTTTCATGAATACCGAGTTCGCATCGATTATGTTCAGGCAGATGACGAAAAGAATCTCATTTCCGAAAACGTGTTGTATCGTGTTGAAGTGCCTCGCAAGAAAATAACGGTTCGTCCCAGGGCGTTAATTTTCTACCAGTTGAGTCCGCAAGAGACATCGCAAACCATGCAACTGACAGATTTTCGTCCCGGCGGTTCATTCAAAATCAGACATCTTCAGGTTGACTCAGAATTTCTCACCGTTGGCGAAGCCGCGACTGCGAAGGACCAGTACGGAAATCTTCAAATTTCCATTCCTGTCACCGCAAAAGGTTCTGTCCCCAGTGGCAAACATACCGGAAGCATCATCATCGATACCAACGACCAGGAATTCCCGCAACTGCGAATCCCTGTTCTCATCTTCGGTCCCCAGCCAGCGTTGGATGGCAAACAGGACGCGAACTCGCCATAATTTGTAAAAAAAGGCGAGGACATGGTGGCATGAATGTTGAGCAAGCCCGTAAAGAAATTGAACCGCTTCGTGAGCAGATCAATACCCACAACAAGCTTTATTACACGAACGCAACGCCGATTATTTCGGATCTCGAATATGATCGGCTGCTGAAAAATCTGATCGATCTGGAAGAACAGTTCCCTCAGTTGCAATCTGCGGACAGCCCCAGCCAAAAAGTAGGCGGGGAACCGATCCAGGGGTTTCGAACCGTACAGCATCGCACCCCGATGCTTTCCATCGATAACGTTTACGAACAGCAGGGGATTCGCCATTTCGATGGACGCGTTCGTAAATTACTCGCTGTTGATACGCTCGATTACACGCTGGAATACAAAATTGATGGCGTGGCGCTGGCTGCCATTTATAAGCAAGGAAAACTGAACCTGGCATTAACACGTGGCGATGGTCGTGAAGGGGACGACATTACTCATAATGCCCGCACGGTTCGCGGCGTCCCGCTGGTACTTCAAGGCGACTATCCGCCCGTGCTCGAAGTGCGTGGCGAAGCTTATATCGCCAATAGCGATTTTGCGATTCTGCAAGCCGAGCAGAAGCGACAGGGGGAAAACGTTTTTGCCAACCCGAGAAACAGTACCGCAGGAGCACTCAAACTGCTCGATCCCAAACTTTGTGCCCAGCGAAAGGTCCGATTTGTTGCCCATGGCATCGGCTATGTCGAAAACTTCGAGCCTCAAACGCATTTCGAATATATCCAGCGATTGAAGCAATTCGGAATCCCGACAACGCCCGGAATTCGTGTTTGTCATGGAATTGATGATGTACTCCATCAGACCGAATTAATGATGGAGCAGTTGCACGAACTCGATCTCGAAATTGATGGGCTGGTGATTAAAGTTAATGATTTATCCTTCCAGAAAAAACTGGGAGTGACCAGTAAATCTCCACGTTGGATCATTGCTTATAAATGGGAACGCTATGAAGCGATCACGCAAACGCAATCCATACAAATTCAGGTCGGAAAAACAGGGACGCTCACTCCGGTAGCAAACCTGGCACCGGTACAAATTGCAGGGACAACCGTTTCACGTTCCAGTCTGCACAACAAAGACGAAATGCAACGCCTTGGAATTAAAATTGGCGATTGGGTGGTTGTCGAAAAAGCAGGAAAAATTATTCCGCATGTGCTACGTGTGGTGATGGAAAAACGAAACGGAACCGAACAAGATTTCCATTTCCCTGAACGCTGTCCGGTTTGCCACACTCCTGCAGAGCGGGATGAAGGCGGCGTTTATATTCGCTGCCCGAATTTGGAATGCCCTGCTCGATTAAAAGAAACGATCCGCTTTTTCGCGTCTCGCTCTGCAATGGATATCGAAGGACTGGGCACCAAACTTGTCGAACAATTGGTCGATTCAGGCTTGATCAAAAACCTGGCTGATCTCTATACGCTTTCAGAAAAAAAAGAAGCCCTTTTGGCGATGGAACGAATGGGAGAAAAGTCCGTCAGCAATTTACTGCAAGGGATTGAAGATTCAAAAACCAAACCACTTTGGCGATTGCTGACCGGCTTGAATATTCGTCATGTCGGAGCCAGCAATGCACAAACATTAGCCAACAAATTTCGCTCGCTGGACGAACTTCAAAAACAAAGTGAGCAATCGCTTGCTGAAGTCGATGAAATTGGACCGGTCATCGCTGAATCGGTCCATCATTTTATGAATTCCCCTTATGGGAAAAATATGCTGCAATCGCTAAAAGAATCGGGACTCAATCCGGAACTTCCCCCGGCCAGCCCCGATCAAGATAAAAACAGCCTGGCAGGAAAAATATTTGTCATTACAGGAACGCTCAATCGGTTCACTCGGCTCGAAATTCAAGAATTAATTCGACAAGAAGGTGGCAAAGCGTCCAGCAGCATCTCTAAAAACACAAACTACCTGATTGCAGGCGAAAATGCGGGAAGTAAGCTGCAAAAAGCAAAGAAACTTGGCGTTCCCGTTCTCTCAGAAGAAGACTTTCAGCGATTGCTCACGGAGACATAATCACCCTTCTCGTCTTATTTTTCTTATTTTATCCATTTGTGCTTGAATGCGCATCCCCCCTATGTTAGATATTTGGGAGTTGTCTTAACGAAAAGACTGTACCCGAAGTCCAAACATTACCCCATTTTGGACCAGGTTATCTAAATGACGGGGCCAATTTACTGCCTTATTTGCAGGGAGAAACAACGATGCGTACATTTTTAGGATTACTGGCAGCAACGATGATGTTTGCCACAGTTGCTGATCAAGCAGAAGCGAAACGATGTAAAGTTCGAAGAGTCCGTCACTCACATTG
>JAJRTM010000512.1 GCA_024278285.1 Planctomycetota bacterium | reverse complement strand
TCAAAGTCTGAGCACAATGAAAGTTCGTTGCACCGCGTTAAGTTCCGATGATGGACCACATTTTAAGCTTCTCGCCTCGGCTGGCTTCGAAGTTCTGCCGGGAAATCGTCAGTTGGACTATTGGGATCAAGATCAGCTTATTTCAGAAGTAGCCGATTGTGTCGCTGTGATTGCAGGCGTCGAACCGTACACGGCGGAAGTTTTGAAGTCGCTGCCTGCTCTGAAAGTGATCGCCAGAACAGGCGTTGGTTTTGATACCATCGACCTGAATTACTGCGATGAAGCGGGGATTGTCGTTTCCACCACTCCAGGGGTGAATCATCATGCCGTGGCTGAACATACCATCGCGTTATTGATGGCTGTTGCCCGCGGTTTTCCTGATCGTGATCAACTGGTCCGAAAAGGAACCTGGATCCGCTTCAACACGCCTCGTGTGATGGGGAGCACGCTTGGCTTGATCGGTTTGGGACGCATCGGCAAAGCGGTGGCAACCCGAGCAATCGGCCTGGGAATGAACGTGGTCGCTTACGATCCGTATCCCGATCAGGAATTTATGGATAAGCATCAAATTCAATCTGTCACGCTTGAAGAACTTTGGCCACAGGCAGATTACGTTTCGCTGCATCTCCCTTCAGGGCCTGCAACCGATCAGATCATCAACAAAAAAACATTGTCACAAATGAAGCCGGGATCCGTGCTGATTAATACCGCACGCGGCTCTTTAGTGAATGAACAAGATTTGTGCGATGCGATTCGCACGGGGCATTTGCTTGGCGCGGGTTTGGATGTCTTTGAAACAGAACCCCTGCCGTTGGAGAGTCCGCTTTTGGAATTGGATCGTGTATTACTTTCAGGTCACCTGGCTGGGCTGGATGAGCAATCTCAAAGCGATATGCTGACAATGAGTGCAGAGACCATCATCGCGCTGCATCAGAAAGAATGGCCTGCATTCTGTATTCAGAATTTGAAAGAATGCAAGAACTGGTCCTGGGCGAAATAATCAGGAGACAACGTGCACCATCATCACGTCGTGTCCTTCGGCTCCCCATTTGGAATCGGAGATAAGCACGATCCGAGACCCCGGTTTGAGAAGCCCATTACCCGTTCCCCAGTTGATTGCAAAGTCTAAAATTTCTTCCGGGGGTTGTTTCACAATAGAAGTATGCACCGGCATCACCCCCCAATACAGGCACATTGTTCGGGCGGTGTTCGCACTGTCGGAGAGGGCCAATAACGGAATCTGGCTGCGTTGACGGGAAATCGCAAGAGCGGTTCGTCCCGATTTAGTACAGAGTACCATCAAATCAGCATCCAGTTGATCCGCGACCGTGCAGGCTCCCAAAGTAACGGCTTCAGTCACTACCAGCGCCCGGCTTTTTGAATCTGTTTTCCAATCGATATTTGTTCTGCGGGGAACCGAATCTTCCGAATGGAGAATGATTCTACTCATCATCTCGACCGTTTCTACCGGATATTTCCCGACAGCAGTTTCACCGGAAAGCATGACTGCATCAGAACCATCCAGTACTGCATTGGCAACATCGTTCGCTTCTGCTCGCGTGGGAAACTGTTGATACTGCATACTATCCAGCATTTGCGTTGCAGTGATAACCGGGATGCGTCGTTCATTACAATGACGAATCAACTGTTTCTGCAAAACAGGCAACCAGGAAATATCGGTTTCCACACCGAGATCCCCACGGGCAATCATGACGCAATCGCATACTTTGGTGATCGCATCCATTTCCTGAATCGCTTCCGGCTTTTCAATTTTAGCGATCAGCTTAGGTTTATAGCCAGGATTAGATTTGTTGATCAGTTCCCGCAGTTCAATCAAATCTTTGGCACTGCGAACAAAACTGAGACCGAAGAAATTCAGTTTCTGCTTCAAACCCCAGGCCAAATCTTCCTTATCTTTTTCTGTTAAGGCAGGCGTTTGCAGTTTCACACCAGGAAGATTGATCCCCTGTTTCGAACGAATAATTCCCGGACGGTCCACTTCACAAATAACCTGCGAGTCGTCCGGCTTTTCGATCACGACCATCCCGACTGTTCCATCCGCCAGAAGAACCTTGTCCCCCGGTTGTAAATCATCAATCAGATGTTCGTACGTTGAACTTAAATGGACGCCATCAAAGGGGACTTCGTTTTTGACGAAGATAAATCGCTGGCCTGTTTTACATTCGACGCCTTCATCAGGCAGTATTCCCAAGCGAATTTTGGGACCAGCCAGATCACCAAGAATACCAATTGGCTGGTTCAGTTCTGTCGAGATTTCTCGAATTCGCAGCACAATCTGTTCAAGCCATTTATGCTTTCCATGGGCAAAGTTAAGCCGAAAGACATCTACTCCAGCTACCGCAAGAGAACGCAACATTTCCTTGGACGCACACGCAGGACCAACGGTCGCAATAATTTTTGTACGAATCGGATGCTTCTCAAACTGAATGCTCTCCATCGAAACTCCTGTAAGTATAGAATGAAAATCATGAACTGGATGCCCCTGCTTCTACTTCATCGTGGGCATTGTAGCAGAAATTTAGTCACCCCAATACCTACGACTCTACTGCCAGTTCGATCAACAGCTCGGCTTTCCGTTTCTCTAAAGTTTTAATCTTTGACTTCATCGAGCGGATTTGGCTTTTGACCGATTTTAATTCTGTTTGTAACTTCTGTTGTGAAAGGTAGTTTGGCCCGTGCAGTTCGGCGACCAGTTTCTCAACTTCATCTGTAAACAAACGCAAGTACGGATTTCCGTGTATGTGACACTCGCGATATTGCAATTTCTCTTCCCTGACCGCAGCATAGATTTCTTCCTGCGTCAGATTGAATTGCTTGATCGCAGATTTGTCGCTCAGGGTTGCCCCTTTTTCAGTCCAGTTAGATTGCGGCATCTTATCTGTCCTTAACAAAGATGTTCCAGAAACCGGGTGACGCGGATGAGCTACCCAATTATTTTAATATTTCCGGACAATTTTACGCAGCATTTCATTGATAAGATACTAAAGGATTCGCCTGAAGGCGAAGGTTTTATACCCATCGTAAGGACAATAACTTCCGACGTGTTGCGTCTGAGCCATCCCTTATAAAGGCCATTCGCCGGTAAAAACTTCGATGGCGGGGCCGGTCATGAAGACTTCGTCTGTTTCCTGTGACCATTCCAGTTGTAGGTCTCCGCCGGGTAAGTGAGCCAGTACCTTTCGCTCGGTCCGACCGGTAAGAACCCCTGCGACCGCGACCGCGCAAGCTCCCGTTCCGCAGGCCATTGTTTCTCCTGAGCCTCTTTCCCAGACCCGCATGATAAATTCACTGGGCGAAACAACCTGAATAAATTCTGCATTGACGCGATTTGGAAACGCGGCATCTGTTTCAATTTGTGGTCCGATGCCGTGTACCCATTCATCATTCACTTCATCGACAAAAGTAATACAGTGCGGGTTGCCCATGGAAATACAAGTGACTTGCAGATTTCTATCTCCGACAACCAATTCAGAATTCACTGGAGGATCGCCCGTAAGTGTGGTTGGAATTTGTGCTGATTCTAAAATCGGTCGCCCCATATTAACGCGTACTTGCTTCACTTTACCTTCTTCAGGAAACAGTGTGAGTGCCAACACTCCTGCACCGGTTTCGATGCTCATTTCTTCTTTGACCGCGATCCCGTGATCGTAAACATACTTGGCGACACAGCGGATGCCGTTGCCACACATTTCCGATTCACTTCCGTCCGCGTTAAACATTCTCATACGGGCATCGGCGATTTCCGAAGGCTCGATCAAAATCAAGCCATCACTCCCCACGCCGGTATGACGGTCACTAATCGCAACCGCTAAATCAGTCACATCTTCAGGGACGGTTTCCTCAAAGAGATTGACATAAACGTAGTCATTCCCCGCCCCGTGCATCTTCGTAAACTTCATCGAACTTATTTCTATTACATCAATTACGTAGGGTCCGCTGTGCGGGCCATTATTCATCTTGCATGCCACAGTTTGGTCCGCAATAGCGGACCCTACATCTATTTTTTGGTAACAAAAAGGACACACATCGGGCGAGCAATTTCCAGAGTATGGCCGCTCGGTTTCAGCGCTCCTGTTTTTTGATCCACATGAAACGAGACAATCGAATTCGCATTCATGTTCGCGGCCAGGTAAACAGAACCGGTTGGATCAATACCGATAAATCGAGGATGATCCCCCTGTGTTGGCTCGTGTTCAACCACGCTTAATCGTCCATTTTTCTGATCGATCTTACAGACCACGGTGCTGTTATGCCCGCGGTTCGAACCGTACAAAAACTTTCCATTCGGATGAATCGCAATTTCAGCCGTGTAGCTGGTCCCTTTGAAATCTTCGGGGAGTGTATTAATCGTTTGGATTTCTTTCAGCTTGCCGCTTTTCGCATCAAAATCGAGAAGCACCAGCGTGTTGTCGAGTTCGTTTATGCAGTACAGCCATTTTCCATTCGGATGAAAACTGACATGCCGCGGACCGGCACCGGGGGCAGATTCCCAGAACGAGCATTTTGAAAGTTCGCCCTCTTTGGAAATGGAAAAGACTTCAATATGATCGTTCCCCAAGTCTGCAACACAAACGAATTTCCCCCCTTTGTGAATCGCCACCCCATGTGGATGCGGGCGAGTTTGCCGCTTCGTTCCCCCAGAACCTTCATGCTTAATCTTCGATACTTTTTTGATTAACTCACCTTTGGGGTTCAATGGGATTGCAGAAGTTCCCTCGCCGCCGTAGTGACAAACCAGCACGACATTCCCCAATGGGGAAACTTCGATATGCGTTGTCCCTTTGTCCTCTGTCGGGGCGATACTGAGTAACGACAGGCCGCCACTTTTTTTATTTATGCGATACGCTCTCACAAAACCGTTTGGTGCCCCCTTCTCAACTTTTTCGCTTGTGCCTGCATATAGAATTGGTTTCGTGGGATGCAACGCCATAAAGCCGGTTCGCACATCGTCGGCTGCAATTTCCAACTTACCGAATTGCCCCGTATTCAAATCGAGTACGCAACGATAAATGACCGCTGGCTTGGCCGGACTGGCAATGTAAATCCATTGCTGTTCCGCTTGAGTCGTTTGAAGGCTCAATAGCACAGAAGCGATTGCCAAACATCCAGACATAAGAATCTTCATCGATCTTGTCCTTATAAAAAACTATGGAAGGAACAGGCGAGCCGGGGGTGTTAACTCCCTGGTAAATGTGGTATTTCCAGCAAAGCCACCCGGAGGTAACTCCCCCGGCTCGCCAAGTGTTATTATCATTCTGGGTTTACCTACCCGAAAAAGCAAACCTTACGACTGTGAAAGTTCTCGCGAGCGGTTTGCAGCCGTTTGGACTGCATCCATCAGTGCAGCTCGCATTCCGCCTCGCTCCAGCGCCGCGATCGCTGCAATGGTTGTTCCTGCTGGAGAAGTCACTGCGTCTTTCAAACTGCCAGGATGTTCCCCCGTTTCCAGCACCATTTTCGCTGCCCCTAAAACTGTCTGTGCAGCCAACTCAGTTGCAATATTACGAGGCAATCCCTCTTTCACGCCGCCATCGCTCAAGGCTTCAATCACCTGAAAAATATAAGCAGGCCCGGACCCCGATAACCCGGTGACAGCATCCAGCAGATGTTCTTCCACTTCGTGGCATATCCCGACGGTTGTCATCAACTGAAGTACAAAATCTCGCTGCTGTTTTGAAACCGCAGCCGCACAAGACATCCCCGCCGCCCCTGCTCCCACAAGCGCAGGGGTGTTTGGCATGATGCGAATTATTTGTTGATGCCCTTGCAGATAATCTTCAAGCTGCGAAAGCGTCACCCCGGCTGCAATCGAAACGACAAGCTGATCTTCCCGCAAGTTCTTCGCAAGACTCGCAGCGACTTC
>JAJRTM010000511.1 GCA_024278285.1 Planctomycetota bacterium | reverse complement strand
CAAAGCATGGTGCAGCGAGAACCTTCCGCAGTCCGTACAATCCAAACGCCACCGAGATCTGGGCCCAATAAAAAAGGAACAAATACAGGATAACATTAAAACCACACCAACCCCAATATTTTAACAGCCTAGGGCTTGGCAGATAGCTGACAGGTGCAGATATTCTCTCCGCAGCGTGGGCAGCCGGTGATGTATTTTTTGCGGACTGCTTCTGTCAGATCAATCCCACTTAAATTTGCCAGCGTGACCAGCCAGGCCAGCACGTCTGCAAATTCTCCCTGAAGTTCCTGCTTCTTGCCGCAGCGTAATGCACTCGCTAACTCTCCCACTTCTTCCATAAACCACATGTACGTTCCATCAATTCCTCGCTGCTCGTCTTTGTGGCCGAACATTTCCTGAATCATCTGCTGTAAGTCTTGCAGGCTTAACGGTTCGCTCGTTGATGGTGTCTGTTGAATTGGCATTGTAACCTCAAAAATGGCTGCGTTTATTTATTCTGGATGGTGACATTGCACTGAGCCCCACTCTAAAACATGCTGCTGCACCCTACGAACTTGCCTGCTGGAAAGGAAGGTAACCGGGCCTCTCCAGAAGAATTTGTGGGTGAAATTTGGTTCGGGGAGGTTGCCGAGGGTGTGGTATAAGGCAGTTTCATAACCTGTTTGAGTCCGGAAACCGTACGATTTTCTCGTGATCAGTTTCAATTTGTTGTTAAACTCCTCCACAACTCCCGAAGATAACTTCTATCGATTGAATCAATGTCTAGATGTTTTGACTGATCAGCAAAACAGATGACATGTTTAACGGCAAGCCAAAGGCGACTGCGAAACAGGCATGCTTCGCTCAAGAGTGCCAAAATATCTTCGGCAACTGTGCCATGATTGATCGTCTGCCGTATCGTATCGTCCCAAAACAGGAAGAGAATCATTAAGGAAAATAAATCGAACCACTCCAAAAGACCCCGCAAATAACGCCGCATTACCTCCCGCGTTTACCCCCGCAGGCATGTGCGAGGTTTTTACGATGCCGTTGGCGATTTAAAATCGACCAAACGGGGCTTGGCGAAGCCAAGTAACACCACCTAAAAGGGACACCACTCGCGTGTGCAGTCAAGACTGCTTTGTGCCTTCGGCGGTAAGCACGAAAAATCCACGTGTCGGAAAGTAAATCACCCCAACCAACCCGCTCGTGGGTCACGCACATTTCCCGCGGGCTGGGAACCACCACAAAGCGGGACAAACCCCACAGCCGATCGGCTGAGAAGACCGATCAATTCAAATTATTCACGGGCATATTGATTAACGATCAAACTAACCCGCCCGGCAGCACCGGGTCAGGTTGAGCGCCTTGTTATGTGGCATTCAGCTCGTGGTGCCGTTTTTCCCGACGATTTTTTAAGTCGGAGAGGCTGGTTTCATATCAGCCACAAGACATTTCATAACAAGCACTTACATTTCCTTAAAGATAATGGCGACACTTTGACGATAAAAAGTGGGATTTTCCCACTTGACCACTCTCCTACCAACAAGTATAGTTGCTTGAGCAAGTGAAATTTCTTTTGAGGAACAAAAAATGACCACAAAAACTTTGGATGCAAAGGGTCGAGTTACGCTCGGATTACGATTTGCCGGGCAAACCGTGATCATCGACGACTCCAATCCGACCTGCATCACAATCAGGCCCGTGGTGATGATTCCAGCAGACGAAGCTTGGTTGTACAAGAACCAAACGGCGCTCGGTTTGGTACGGCAAGGTTTGGATGACGCACGCTGCGGTAACTTCGCGGAGGCAAGCCCCGACGTCGATGGCGACTTGGATTGGCTGAACGATGTCGCAGAGTAGAGTCGGTAAATGTGCCGAGAGAAACATGAGCAGGCATCCGCGAGGGTGCCTGCTTCTTTTGTAGGGACGCAGAATGTACGACGTGAAATGGACGAAAGCTGCAAAGGACACGTACGATGACTTGAAGGCGAAAGCCAAAGTTTGCAGGGATGCGAGGAAGAAGAAAAAGATCAGAAAATCCTCTCAAGACGAGGGACTATTCAAACAAGTTGCGAAAACAGTCAGCCTGCTTGGGATGAACCCACGGCATCCGGGGTTGAATACACACGAATACGATTCGATAGAGAACCCATACGACAAAAAGAAAAAAGTGTTCGAGGCATACGCGCAAAACCAGACACCGGGTGCGTATCGCGTCTTTTGGTGCTACGGTCCCGATGCCAAGGAGTTGACGATAATCGCGATAACACCACACCCATAGTCGGATTTCGTTGCCCTTGCCACATAACGACCAAGTTCACCGGGCATCGGCGAACGACTTCCGAATTAGAAACCGACATGGCTCCGCCGCTCCGGTGCAACGCGGGTGGCGGGTGGCCCGACCACTTTTAGTGGTTGGGTGCCGTAAGGCACAAGATGAACGCGACATGTGCATTCGATTTCATTTGAACTTCCAATAATGATGGAACCGACATGGCGCGTCCATCTTGTCGTTGCACGACCCAACTGCAAAAAGCGGATGGGCTACCCGCTCGCCCTTCAAGAAGGGCGAGCAGATCACAGGCGAAGATGCAGGATGATGAGCTCAAGCCACCCACCAAACGATTCTTCCAGGAGATCAGTCCCGGCAGGCATCGATATCAACAGGCCTGATCGAAATTTATTGTGCAGACTTTCGTTGCTGCCCATCATCGGGAAATCAGTGTTGGTGATTTTCATCCCGAGAATACATTCAAAATTGATTGTGTCGAACGCCCTCTTTTCCCCGATGCGAATTTCAAGCTGTTATTACCCGATGGAACGAAATTTACTTATTGCGTGGAACTCGATAACAGTACCGAGCGAGTTTTTTCGTACAAAGATGCGGACAGTATTACCCGTAAGATGCAGCGGTATCTGGTGGACATGGTCGGCACACCAGATTATCGGGTTCTGTTTGTCATCACGGGAGCGAAACAGCGAAAGCAAAACATCATCGAGGCAGCCAGACAATTGACGGGTGGAAATTTGTTTGTTCCTTTTTATATCGTTTCTCTGGACGATTTTTTTTCTGGAGAGGATGTGTTATTCGCACCCTGTTTTCATTCGCCACAAGATGAAAGGATTCCACTGTTGCGTTCACAGGTACGACAATTCAAAGCCTATCAGATGATGGTTTAATAACTCCATAAAGAAACATACAAGGCCCGAAGATACAAAGAATCTGTTTCTTGAGCTCTTTGTGCTTTTGTGTCTTGGTGGTTCAAAAAAGACCAAGTCTATTCTACCTGGCAGCTTTTTATTGTCGGGAAGACCGGCAACGGAAAATCGACCGTCATGCAGAACGCGATTCTGTCTGACATGCAATCGGGGAATGGGCTGGCGATTGTCGATCCGCATGGATAGTGGCAAAATCATCATTTCACGAAATAGTAATTGGACAGGTACTAATCGGAAAATATTTCAAATTGGGGACACCAAAACAGTAGAAATCACTTTTTTTCTGAGATTGCGTAAAATAAGCCGTTATTACAGTTCTTGATTGACCGGAAAGGGACTCTGTTTCTCTAAAAACAGAAAATTCTAAAAAAACAGGGATAACAAGCTCGAAAAGAGACAGCAAATTCCATGTAATGAGGTTTTCAAGTTTTTTCCGGATGGTTGCCCCCTATGATCGATACAAAAGAGTTTACTGTTCTGGACGCCATGGAATTGAAACTCCCTACAATTTTCGCCTTATCACTCCCTGAACTGGAGCAGTGGTGCCTGGATCATCAAATCAAGAAGTATCGTGCAGGGCAGATTTATCGCTGGCTTTTTCCGATGCGTGCCAAGTCCTGGGAAGAGATGACGGACTTGCCGCTGGAGTTGCGGGAAAAGCTGGCGGCTTCGTTCTCGTTCTTTACCAGCGAAATAGAATCGCATCAAATCGCCAGCGACCGAACTGAAAAACTACTGCTGAAACTGCATGACCGTGAATTCGTGGAATGTGTGGTGATGCGAGAACCGAATCGCACTACCATTTGCATCAGTACGCAGGTTGGTTGTGCGATGGGTTGTGTTTTTTGCGCCAGCGGATTGGCAGGGCTGACACGGAACTTAACAACTGCCGAAATCCTCGAACAGATTACACAGTTGGATCGCTTGTTGGACGAACAGGAAAAAATCACCAATATTGTGGTGATGGGAATTGGCGAACCGCTTGCCAACTTAGCGAATTTGCTGCCCGCATTGGAACGGCTGCATGAAGGGAAAACATTCAATTTTGGGAGCAGGCGAATTACAATTTCAACGGTCGGCTTGCCGGAGAAAATCAGAGAGTTAGCTCGCATCGGGAAACGGTACAGCCTGGCTGTTTCGCTGCATGCTTCCAACGATAAACTGCGAACAGAAATAGTGCCTGTCAACAAGAATATTGGCATCCGAGAAATCCTGGAAGCAGCCGAGTATTATTTTGAGCAGACAGGCAGACGGGTTACTTATGAATATGTGTTGCTGAGCGGCATTAATGATTCCCCCCGTGATGCAAAGCAATTAGTCACTTTGTTAAAAAATCGTCACGCGCATGTGAACCTGATCCCGATGAATGCGATCTCTCTATTAGATATCGGCGGCTCTTCACAAGAAACGGCTCGGACCTTTTCGCATATTCTGAATGATGCGGGGATTGTCACCACGATTCGAAAACGAAAAGGAGCCGATATCGATGCAGCGTGTGGGCAGCTTCGCTTACCTAAAATTCATGATCAGATAAAAGGGTAGAGTTTGTCGCGATGGGTCTGCTTTGAGTGTATCATCGGTGAGTCGGGCATGGTTATTATCGATTCAATGTAAAAGTATAAAAGATGACAGAAACTGGAAACATAAGCGTGGCAACATCTGTAACGAAAAATGTACCTGATGAACAGGGGCGATTTGGTCCGTATGGCAGGCGGTTCGTTCCTGAAACATTGATGTATGCTCTTGATGAACTGAACGCGGAGTACGAAAAAGCTCGCAAAGATCCTGAGTTTCAGCGGGAGTTAAACGAACTACTGCGAACATACGTTGGTAGAGCCAGTCCTCTTTATTTTGCGGAGCGGCTCACTGAGCATTGCCGCGGTGCGAAAATTTATCTGAAACGGGAAGATCTCAATCATACCGGGGCTCATAAAATCAACAACACGATCGGGCAGGCGCTGTTGACGAAACGGATGGGCAAGCCGCGTGTGATTGCGGAAACCGGTGCCGGTCAGCACGGCGTGGCCACCGCGACCGCTTGCGCAAGATTTGGGCTACCTTGTGTGGTCTACATGGGAGAGGAAGATATCCGCAGGCAAGCCCTGAATGTTTTCAAAATGAAAGCGATGGGAGCCGAAGTTCGACCTGTCACTTCTGGTTCGCGGACATTACGAGACGCCGTCAACGAAGCGTTTCGTGACTGGATGGGTTCAGTTGCTGATACGCATTACATTCTCGGTTCGGTTGTCGGTCCGCATCCGTTTCCGAAAATCGTGCGAGATTTTCAATCCGTCATTGGCGAAGAAACTCGAAAGCAATCACTGGAAGAAATTGGGAAGTTGCCGGATGAAGTGATTGCCTGCGTCGGCGGGGGATCTAATGCAGCCGGGATGTTTTATCCGTTTATCGAAGATGAATCGGTTACGCTTATCGGTGTCGAAGCAGGCGGACGCGGGCCGAAGCCGGGGGATCATGCCAGCCCGTTAACTTATGGGCAGCCAGGCGTTTTGCATGGATCATTCAGTTACGTCATGCAGGATGATGACGGACAAACACTCGATGTGCATTCGATTTCAGCCGGGCTGGATTACCCGGGAGTAGGCCCCGAACATAGTTACTGGAAAGATACCGGACGCGTGAAGTATACTTCGGTTCAAGATGCAGACGCGCTCGAAGCGTTCCAGTTGACCGCAAAGCTGGAGGGGATTTTGCCAGCGATTGAAAGTTCTCATGCACTGGCGCAAGTCATTAAAACAGCGAAAGATCGCAGTTCGGAAGATGTCGTCGTGATTTGCCTTTCCGGTCGTGGCGATAAAGATGTGAACGAAGTCGCGCTGTTACTTGGTCAGGAAATATAAATGGCGAGCCGGGTCAGTGATGACCCTGGTGGGGTTGCGAGTAAATAAATGGCTGCCAAGAATGTCACAGCAAAGTAACCAGGGGGTTAACACCCCCGGCTCGCCTGATAATAGTGAAACATAACTTCTTAGATTAACGATACCGAAGATGACAACAAATACGATTTCAAAAATTGGGCAGGTGTTCCAAACACTGCAGGCGGAAAATAAGTTGGCGTTCATGCCTTTTGTGACCGCGGGCGACCCTGATATTCCCGGAACGCAGCGGCTGCTCGAAACACTTGCCGATTCGGGAGCTGATTTGATTGAGCTCGGTTTTCCGTACAGCGATCCGGTCGCAGATGGTCCGGTCATTCAGGCTTCTTACACCCGAGCATTGAATCAACATCTGAGCGTTCACGATATTTTTTCGATGCTGGAAAAACTCGACCATGAATCGCTTCCCCCGATTGTGGCGATGGTTTCTTACGCGATTATTTATCGATTCGGTATCGAAAAGTTTGTCAAGCAAGCCAGCGATGCAGGCTTAGCAGGTTTCATTGTTCCTGATCTTCCCACCAACGAAGCAGGCGAATTGCTTCCGGTAATGCAAAACGCAGGACTTGATCTAATCCAACTACTCGCTCCGACAACGACTCACGAACGGACAGCCAGCATTGTCGAAAATTCGACCGGATTCATTTATTGTATCGCAGTGTCAGGCATTACCGGCGTGCGAGAAAAAGTGGCAGATGAATTGATCGAGCAACTACGCTGGCTCAAAACGCAAACAAAAACACCACTCGCGGTCGGCTTTGGAATTTCAAAACCGGACCATGTTCAGCCGTTACGAGAAGTCGCCGATGGTGTGATTGTCGGTTCTGCATTGGTCAGCTATTTACAGCAAGTCGCGGATAAGGAATTAACATTTGACGAAGCATTGAAACAAATCGCAGAATTTACCAAACAAATGAGTGACGCGGCCCATTAGAAAGCCTAACCTACTTTTTCCTAACGCCTAACGCCTAATCCCTACTACCTAACGCCTATTTCTTAACGCTTGCCAAATGGAAAAATCTGACGACAATTCGAATTTGAATCGGATCGCCATTCGTGCTTTGATTGTCGATGACGACGAAGGGCATGCGCAGGCGGTTGCTGATTCGCTGGAGCGGATCAATTGCGATTGCAAAGTTTCCAGTTCGAGCAAGCGAGCGATTGAACTTATCGAAAACGAGAATTTCGATATCGTTGTGACCGACTTGATGATGGATGAGTTTGATGGTCTCGATATTCTTGCCCGGACAAAAAAAGAACTTCCTGATGCAGAAGTAATTCTGCTCACCGGGCATGGCACGATCAACTCTGCTGTTGCTGCGATGCAAGGCGGAGCTTATACGTACTTGACGAAACCGCTTGATATCAACGAACTTCGCACCGCGGTTGAAAAAGCATCGACGCGAGTTCGACTCATTCGGCGAAATGCAGAACTGAGCAGGCGACTGGATGAAAAATTCGGCTTTGAGGGGGTTATTGGCAACAGCCCGGTGATGCACAAGTTGATCGAGCGCCTGAAAAATGTGGCCCCAACCGATGCAACCGTTCTCATTCAGGGAGAAAGTGGTACGGGAAAAGAGCTGGTTGCCAGAGCGCTGCATCATAACAGCGAACGGAAAAACAAGCCGTTTGTCCCTTTGAATATCTCTGCACTCCCCGAAAGTATTCTGGAAAGTGAGTTATTTGGGCATGAAGCAGGCGCCTTCACCGGAGCAATAACCCGCAGAATCGGGAAGTTTGAATACGCAGCCGGCGGGACGCTGTTTCTGGATGAAGTGGGCGAGATGCCGATGGAGACGCAGATAAAATTGTTGCGTGTTCTGGAAGATCGCAAAATTACGCGGATCGGTTCTAACGAAGAAAAGAAAATTAATGTGCGGCTCGTCGCAGCCACCAATGCGCCACTTCAGGAGATGGTTCGCAAGGGGAGTTTTCGCGAAGACCTTTATTATCGCATGCAGGTGATTACGATATCGGTCCCCCCGCTGCGAGAAAGAATGGGGGATATCCCCGTACTGATCGAGCATTTTTTGAAAGAACTTACCAAGCGACATGGACGTGAAGTGACGCACCCAACCCGGGCAGCGATCAAATCGTTAATGGCTTACGAGTGGCCGGGGAATATCCGGCAACTTCGAAATGCAATCGAACGAATGGTGCTTCTCGATCTGGATGGCGTTCTCGATGTGGATGATTTGCCCGAAGAAATTACTCCGGTGGAAGTCAGTGAAGACGATCACGATTCCGGCTTGATGATGACCGGCAGTGATTCGCTGATCGGGCATCCGATGAAAGAGGTCGAAAAATATTATATTCAAAAAGCACTCGAAATGACCGGCGGCAAACGAGAAGAAGCCTCCGCCATTCTCGGCATCGGCGAGCGAACTCTCTATCGAAAAATCAAAGAATACGGACTGAATGAGTAATTCTCGTTAGTATCTTATTCAATGAAATGCTGCGAAAAACTGGCAGAATATTATTGCCACGAAGAAGTACCAAATAAACCCCATCGCGGCATAGCCGCAACCAAACAAAGATTTGAACCACGAAAGAAACGAAATACACGAAAGAAGAGAAAAAATGTTTAACGGCAAGCCGAAGGCGACTGCGTAAATCGGTTTGTTTGATTGGAAGGTGTCGAACCGCGAATAAACGTGAATTTTCGCGAATTAATTTTTTAGTCAGACCGGGTAGCTCAGACAATCCCGTTCAGGGTTGTCTGAGTTGCGTAGCAACCCGAAGTATTGTTTTTCAGGCCTCGCTTATTCTGATCATCAAGCCGATCGCTGAAATCCTCGGATGCCTGACGGCACTCAGACAACCTTGAACAGATTGTCTGAGCTACCCGATTCGAGTCTTCGTGGCGAAAAAACAAAAATAGGTAACCAAGGCATCGATGTTTAACTCGTATGTCTCATTGATGTTATGTCCTCGCCTTGAAAAAAATGCGTAAGCGTCGTAAACTTTTAACGTAAGTAGCACAGAACTCAGCGCGACATCGACGCAACCATTTTTTTTACCACAAAGGCTCAAAAATCACAAAGGAAACACGACGAAACTTAAATCGTTTAACGGCAAGCCGATCCAGAAATGAAAAACCGCTGACAACGCTCAACGATAACTTTGCACCAAACTCGGTTTTGTTACGAGCTTTGCCTCGTTTGATCGGTCGAACGTGCGGCTGCGAAATGCTGACGAGGCGATCATCAATTCGATTGGTCTTGCTCTCGAACATCTCCCACTGCTGACGAAACAGTTCAGGTTCAACGACAATCTATGTGCGCGGGGGTTGGTTAGCCGATTAGTTTGAATTTGGATTCGTGCAGGGCGTATAGTTTGAGTTGGAAGTATTCTTCATCTCGGTAGCCGTACGCTTGGCGATTCATGGTTTTGATTTTGTT
>JAJRTM010000510.1 GCA_024278285.1 Planctomycetota bacterium | reverse complement strand
GGGGCGAAAAAATATCAGGAACTGGCAGTGAAAAAAGGGAACCGCTGCGAACTGGTGATCAACAAACAGGGCAGGCACGGCTATTTAATGTTCGATGATAAACTGTATCTGGAAACCTTAAAACAGATCGAAATATTTCTGGCCTCGCTGGAGTGATCTTTACCGGGAACCTCTTTCAATAAAACGAAACACAACATCTACGGAAATAATAGGAAATAATCATTATGCTTCGTCGTCATTTTATGCAGAATTTTGCGGTTGGTTCGTCTGTTGTTTCATTGTCGCCGTTGGCGCTCGCGAATAAGCCTGATCAGCCAGCGACTCGAATTAAAGTCGGGCAAATCGGTACCAGGCATGCCCATGCGGGAGGGCAAATTAATACGCTTCGTGCATTGCCAGATTTATACGATTTTGTGGGCTATGTTGAACCGGATGAATCTCGCTACAAACAGATTGCTGATACTGCTGTCTATCGAGGTGCAAAACGTCTGACGGAGAAAGAATTGTTTTCAACGCCGGGCTTGCAGGTGGTTGCGGTAGAAACAGAAGTCTGCAACCTGCTTTCCACAGCGCAGCGGTGCATCGATGCTGGTTTTCATATTCATCTTGATAAACCGGCAGGCGAATCATTACCGCAACTTGAAAAACTGCATCGCGCTGCTGCGGAGAAGTCGTTAACGATTCAAATGGGATACATGTTCCGTTACAACCCCGCGTTTCAATTTCTTTTCCAGGCAAACCAGAACGGATGGCTGGGTGATCTATTTGAAGTTCATGGAGTGATGAGCAAGAAAGTTTCTGTCACGCGACGTCAGCAACTCGCACGCTATGCGGGGGGATCGATGTTTGAACTCGGTTGTCATTTGATTGACCCGCTGTTTCATTTACTTGGCGTTCCAGATAATGTGGTCAGTTATAATCGTCAGACAATTAAAGACGACCCGCTGTTCGATAACATGCTTTCTGTTTTTGAATACCCCAGAGCAACCGCGACGATTAGAAGTTCTGTCGTAGAAGTTAACGGTAGTCGCAGACGGCAGTTTGTTGTCTGTGGCAGCAAGGGGACTATCGAAATTAAACCGCTGGAACCAGCCGCCTTAACGCTCACTCTGGAAAAAGCAACAGGCGATTTCAAAGCGGGCACACAGGTGGTCAAACTACCGAAATCGGAAGGAAGATACCACGGTTGCTGGAAAGAATTTGCTCAGGTCATCCGCGGGGAGAAATCATTTCCCTACACGCATCAACATGACCTGGCAGTTCAAAAAGCAGTTCTAACCGCCAGCGGACTGCGAAAATGGAACGATGCTTAGGTCGCAACTATAACTGCTGTATCGTAGGATGGTGTGCTTGCACCCATCTTCGCGTGCCGGGTTGTTTTCAATAGTAGAAAAGAGCCGGAACTGTAATAACTCAGCAATCGTTTCATCAGCGTTAGTATGATGAAGTGGGATGCGTATTTGATGGGTGCAAGCACACCATCCTACGGTCAAAGACACGACAGTTATTGTTTTGTCAGTGGCGAGGAAATTTCCAGCAGATCAACTGCGGGGCGGTTATTGCAGAAAATAGTCGCCAGTCGTCCGTAGGTGATTGTCTTCTCCGGACAGGAAAAATATTCAGAAAGCATCGGTCCCGTTTCCACTTTCAGGATCGCGCCCAGGTCGATATGCCGCAGCACGTTATGCCGGATAAGAACGCGACCTAAAGGAGTTTCTTCGTCAATGATTTCCTGCATCACATCATCGGTGACATACTCGAAATTGAAGCGGACGATGCCAAACTGCACAACTTCGTCCGTTCCTTGTTTAAGCAGCAGTATTTCTCGCGTGTAATTTTTCTCGTTTTGTTGCCTGTCCAGAACCTGCACCTCGACAGAACAGCGATGGTAGTTTTCCATCGTGACGGTCATGTGATGATCATGCACGAGCATGCTTTGGTAAGGTTCCGGAACCGTCGAAGCAGGAACATGCTCTGCGGCTGCGAGCAATAGTTCGCTTTTCGGAAACAGTTCCAATAACGAATTAAGTTCAACAAGTGGATTCACAGTGAGTATTCACGGGGCTGGGGGTTGATTTTACGGGCATCGTATGACAAGAGCTGCGATTCTAACTTCAGTCATTACAAATCTCCAGTAGATTTCATTCCGTTTGTGTTACAAATGTTAAAAGTTTGCGAACGGCTCGCAAATATTTAGAAAAACAGTTTTTGGTTAAGGCTATCAGAATGAACCAGCCGTGCTGGTTTTTTTATCGACTGGAATCAGCGGTAACACAACGTGAGACGCTCGAACGGTATCGTGGAAGATCGTTTGTTTTGCTGTTTGAAATTTTGTTGCCAGGCCGATATTGTCTGCGTCAGTATTGGGATTGCGCAGGTAGTAGGGATAGTAACTGCTGGATATTTCGATACGAATACGATGCCCGCGAGCGAAGACGTTGCCGGTTGGTCGCCAGAAATCGATGCGGTATTCATACGGTTGATCTGGTTCGATTCGGCTCAGTTTATTCGGGTTGAATCGACCAGCATTATCGGGATCGCGGTGACGGGCACGCATCACGCCTTCCCCTAAAAACAAAGCCTTGCCATCTGGATGCACATCACTCAGGCGGATCATCCAGTCGGTATCTTTGCAACTCGTGGCTGCAAATATCTGAGAGGTGATTGGCCCGACAATTTCGACATCCTCTTTCAAAATCGCAGTCTCGTAAACCAGAACATCATCGCGGGAAGCGGACTTGCTGATGTCTTGCGGTCCGTCGATATGCGCATTACCAAAAGGAGCTGAAGGAGTTGGTTTTTCTGGGTGATAAACATACCGGTCCGGTTGCTCTTTTCCGGGAGATTGAGTGCTGAGAGTTTCCTTGCTGTGGAGATAAAATTTTGTGAATACCGTTTGAGGCAGTGGCCAGTCTGTCGCGGCTCGCCATTTATTGCGTCCCATCACAAAAACATGGACAGGGGGATCATCGAGGACGCCGTTCTCGATACCCTTCAAGTGGTAATCGAACCAGCGCAACACATAGCCATCCCAATCGATGATTGCCTGCGGTCCAAAATCGACACCGGCTGCAACACGATGCTTGTTAATAATATGCTGCCACGGTCCAATCACAATTCTTGGGCGACGGGCAGCGGGCGATCCGCCATGTTTCTTCATCCCCAGGTAGTTCATCGGAGTTCCCGGAAAGTTGCCATCGAACCATCCGGAAATCGCCAGCGAAGGAACTGTTATCTTTGCATAGCTTTGCGGTGTCTGGTACGAAATCCCTTTCCAGTATTCGCCTTGCGCAGTGTTCTGCTTGATCCACTTTTTCCACCATGCGTTTGGCTTGTAGTTACGTGTTTTGTCGAAGTCGATGTAGGGAAGATTGCTATAAGCCTTTTCGCGATTTACAGCAAACCCGCCGTAAGCACCAGGACCGGCTGAGTGTGGCAGTCGCGCAGACATTGCGCCGGCCCAGTCCATCATCCAGCAAACGAAGATCCCATTCTGATACGGACAGTTATAAAAATGATCCGGCGGGGCAACTTCGGGGACAATCGCTTTTAATGCGGGAGGTGCTTGCGAAGCGGTCCACCACGAAGCCCAGCCCATGTAGGAAAGGCCGTATGTTCCGACATTTCCGTTGCACCAGGGTTGTTTGGCAACCCACTGCACCAAATCGTAGCCATCGGTTTTATGCTTGGCAGAAAACGGATCCCACTCGCCTCCCGATTCAAACCGGCCTCGTGAATCGACATTTACAACCACATAACCGCGAGCAGCAAATTTTTTCGCGCGAGCCACCTGCCCACTTTTGTTGTAAGGTGTTTGTAGCAGAACAGCCGGAAATTTCCCGTCTTGTTTCGGGCGAAAAATATCGATCTTCAGCGCGATACCATCCCGCATCGGAGCATCGCGGTTCAATTCGGCTGCAACTTCATATTTCGCTTCTGAGTAATTCCCCGGTTGCGGCGGTTGAGAAAATGCGGGAAGACAAACCAACTGCATCGCCAGAAAGACAATCGATGCAAAACATAGCCTCCAGAACGGGCCAGGTAATACCCCAGCACGGCTGGTCTGTTCTGACCTCCGTAACCCAAAAACTGTTTTTCTATAATTTGCGAGCCGTTCGCAAACTTTTACCGTTAGTAATACTATGTGATATCGAAGCATCAAAGTTCCTCTTTGCTAAGGCTGCCAGACCAAAACGTATCTGGAAAAATGAAGGCGATTCTGTTTGTGTGGGTAACAAACGCATGCCGACAGTCATTACAGCAGAACAAGAAACAGGCTTCAAGGTGCAAGGCGATTCTTCTATTGCCCGCCCGAAAAATTATTCGTGGCGAAGTGCTTCAATCGGATCGAGTTTCGCGGCTGATTGGGCGGGGTAGACACCAAAGATGATGCCGATGGCAACAGAAATCCCAAAGGCGGTGGGCAAGCTCCACCAGGCAATTTTTGGTTCCATTTCCATGAAGAGATTTCCGAAGTCTGATCCTCCCGAGCCTCCCAAATCTAAGCTGTTAACGGCGATAAATTTTATCAACCCGAATGCAACCGGGGTTAATAATCCTAAGATGACACCAATTACTCCCCCGGTGCCGGAAAGTACGATTGTTTCGGTCAGGAATTGCTGAATGATATCTTTACGCCTTGCCCCCAGTGCGCGGCGAATTCCGATTTCTCGTGTTCGTTCGGTAACCGTTGCCAACATGATATTCATAATTCCGATCCCGCCGACAATCAGACTGATCGCCGCGATGGAACCGAGTACCATATTGAAAATCGTTCGTAGCTGGTCGGCCTGTTTGAGCAATTCCAACGGAACAACAACAATGTAGTCGTCATCAGTGGCATGATTTTGCTTGAGTGATTCTTTCACCACTTCGGCTGTCACCAAAACATCTTTTCGATCAGCAACCTTCAAGGTGATCTGGCTTAGTTGGACTTCTTCAGCAGAAAATGATCCTGATGTTGCGCGAATAATTAAATCGGTAAATCGGCTGCGGAAAGTTCTTAACGGAATATAAACATCATTATTGTAATCCTGAGCTGCGAGGCTGCCACCAATTCCGGCTGAGCCGGAGCGATGCTTCATGTACCCAACCACCTGATACGGCTGGTTATTTATTGTAATCGTTTTTCCCAACGGATCCTCAAAAGGAAAAAGTTTATCAACCGTTTCACCACCAAGCACGGCGACATTTTCGATGCGGGCTTCATCCTGATCGGTAATGAATCGTCCCTGACCAACTTCAAGGTGATTCATATCCAGATAATTCGTCGAACACCCGACAACTCGCACGCCGGTTTTTTTCGCATGGTAGCGTGCTTCGTGGGTCGTTTCACGAATCGGAATGACATCGGAAACTGTTGTCAGTGTTCCTTTGAGTAAATTATAATCTTTCCACAACAAGCCGTACCGCAGCACGCGACTGTTACGAGTGTTGTTCGAACTACTTGCTCCTTCAGGCGGCTTGACGCTACGAATAATAATATTGCTTGCCCCCAGTTTTAACACCTGCTCTTGTGCCTGTTGAGACGCCCCTTCGCCAATCGCCAGCATCGCGATCACAGAAAAAACGCCGAACACAATCCCCAGCATCGTCAAGCCGGAACGCAGTCGCTGTAGCAACAGGCTCTTCAAAGCCAGGTGGATCGTGCGGATGAACTGGTACGATTTCATAAAGTATTCAAACCGAATAAGTGGGCGAGTTGGGTCAGTGATAACCCCGGTTACTTTCCGAGGGCACCACAGGAGATATTATTAACGGGGATTAAACCTGTACGAATACAAAATGTTCTGGACATTATATAAGGCAGGACAGAAATTTCAGCAAACGACACAATGCTATCCTACGCTGAGTTCGAACTGATAGAAAGCCCTCACCCTGGCTGAGACCGAATTTATTCACGATCTGCGGGACATAAAGCCGTCTCTGCTCGCATAAACGATACATGTAGACATGATTCAGGATATGAGACATTTTCTTGGTACCGGGTGCACCTTGGGGTTTGCGCGGCTCTTTCAGAAAAGTAGCGATGCTCGCCAGAGCGTGGATTCGTTGGATATCTGATTTCCACCGTCTGGCGACGGTCGCTACCAGCGATTCGCAAACCTCAATGTGCACCCCTTGGTACATAGGACATTTTGTCGCTATTTCCTTCCGGTTTTCTCACGCATACAATGCCGCTGATGGGCAAGGTGACTTGCGGGGAATCGGAAAAACAGAGTTCAGCAAAAATAGTTCAGTAAAAAAGGAGTTCTAAAATGTCCGTTAAAACAGATGTTGTTTCTGTCATAACAAGTCCCGACAGCAACGTTATTGAGATCAGAGTGTCTGGGAAGTTGAGCAAAGAAGATTATGACGTTTTTGTTCCTGAAATCGAAAATCAGATCGCCCAGCATGGGACGGTTCGG
>JAJRTM010000509.1 GCA_024278285.1 Planctomycetota bacterium | reverse complement strand
TCCCAATCGTTAATTGGTGTTCACTGAGATAACGCAGAAATTCAGGATCCTGATTAAACACACGGACTAATTCAAATTGAGCCCCTTGCTCGCAAGTAGAAAGAGGCACTCCCTGGCTGGCTGGGTCTGTTCTTAATGTACCATCTTTATCCGGGATTGGGTCGCCGTGCGGATCGACGGTTGGATGAGAGAGGTAATCGTCGATGCGATCAATCAAAAAATCGCTGACGGCATGCTCCATATGTTCTGCTTCTTCATGCACCTGGTCCCAAGTTAGTTCCAGCGTGTTGACGAGAAACAGTTCAATTAAACGATGTCTGCGAAGCATTCGCAAAGCGAGTGTGCGCCCTGCATCACTCAACGTGACTCCCGCATACGGTTTATAGGTGGCAAGTTTGGAATCCGAAAGAGTTTTCAACATACTTGTGACCGTTCCCGGCAAAACATTCATCGCGACTGCAAGTTGCCCTGTCGAAACTGTCGCTTCACCGGTTCGATTACCAAGCAGTAAAATCGTCTTCAAATAGTTTTCAACCGTGAGACTTGTCATATTTACTAGCAGTCAATTTTTTTGCGTGTTGTTTTGTATGATGCAAACTTCCTGACTCTACCGGATTCTATGTGCCAGTAATTTCAAGCCGTTTTTTATTGGCTGAAGGCCAATCTCATCATAGCCTGGGGCATCGCCCCAGAAGAGATCAAAATAAGGCCCTTTGGCTGAAAGCCATATTCAATGCTTTTGTTTATGGCTTTCAGCCAATAAGTGAATCTGATCCTTTTTCCTGGGGCGATGCCCCAGGCTATGGTAAAAGAGGCCTTCAGCCAAAAAAATAGTAAAACTCGACAGTAATTGCTAGCTTGATGCAAAGCAATTATTGCTCACTCAAACCGGCACATAGAATCCGGTAGAGTCAGCTAATTTCAAGAAATGATAATTTTAGTGATGATTGCCAGTCCAGGGTAGCTTACGAATATCGATAAATTGACCCGATTTCACCCGCTCAGGAAATTCAGCAATAGCGTTTGCCAAACGAGGAGCCAACTGTTCTGCATCGGGCATTTCGGTAGTGTTTCGTCTTGAACGCAGGGAGTCAAGCGTTGGGAATCGGGCATCTTCAGGAAGAGTGCAAAGTTCCTCCTGCATCGCCGTATCGACCAAACCGGGAGCTAGTGCAACAAAGTGAGTCTGCGGTGCTTCGCTGGCATAAAGAAGTGTCAGCATATTCAAAGCTGCTTTGGAAATTGAATAGGCGTTCCAGCCACGATTTCCATTCACAGCCGCCCCGGAAGAAATCGCGACTACTTGCCGAACCGTTATTGAGGAACCAAGTAACCAATCGAGAATCGCTTTGTTCGACCATAAATTCACCGCCATCACCTGCTGACAGTGCTCAATCGAAACAGATTGCAAATCGCCAAATTGACTTAACACGCCCGCATTTAATATCGCTAAATCACAATCACTGACGCCATCAAACAGTTTTTCCATTGCAGCAGGAATTTGTTCAAACCGAGAAAGGTCACAGGCAACAAAACGAAACTTTTCCTGCTCAACAAGTTGCGCTGGCTTCCGCCGCGAACACCCCAGCACTTCCCAACCTGCCTGCAAATAATACGCCGCCAGGCCAGCCCCAATGCCAGAACTAACCCCCGTGATAAAAACCCTTCCCGGCATAACAAAAACCTCTTCCGTAATGTTTCCAAAAGCAGTGGCGTAGAGATGGGTGAAGATTCCAATCTGGAATTCGAGCAAAAGTTGATGCCGTATTATAGCCGAGATGTCCCCCGTTGTTCAATTTACCAGTTCACTCACAAAGCAGAGATAGGCATTCTGGCTGTCCTGAAGATTCTACCTTGGAACTGGTTCGGTCAATTACCTGGAAGATGGGGGATCTGGGGGCATTGTTCATCTGGGAAGTTGCGATAAATAACACTTTCGTGTGCCACGGCTCTGTGAGCCGTGATGCGTTAAAGTTGGAATTATTCACAAAGAATCGCTTGAATATAAGCTCTCACGGCTCACAGAGCCGTGGCACCCAGTTAGAGTCTATAAAAAAAACAAGGCGTAACCAGCTACACTGCCGGTCACGCCTTGTTTGAGAAACACAAGGAAAGTGCGGGCCAACGCCATCCCCGTGATGTAATACTTACAAAGCAGATGCCATGCCAATAAAATATCCGTCTGTTAGATGAACACTGTAACCTCTATCGTACATATAAGTTACGGGATTATTACGTTTGTTTCATGTTTTCGTTTTATGGCTGCCTGTATTATTCTGCTACTGTTACCTCTTCCAGAATGAATCAGGTGTAGCATTTTCATACATGACGAATGATTCGAGCTAATGCATAATCCGGGCTAACACACAAAGGATGACCAAGGTTGTTATTTATTTTATTCTCGCGAACCGATAATTTTCTGCCAGCGTGCCAGTTGTTCTGCGACTGGCTTGGGGCCTCCGGAGCCTGTGGAAATTAGAGCGCGGACTGCGTTTTGTACGCCCAGGCAATCGTAGACATCTTCTTCGATTTGCTCACACGCTTGCTGCAAATCTTCCAGAGAAAGATCGGCGAGTCTGTATTTTCGCTCTTCGCATAAAGAAACGAGCGCCCCGACGGTTGAGTGTCCTGTTCGCATCGGGACTCCTTTTTTGATGAGATATTCCATCAGCGTGGTCGCATCGAGAAAACCTTCTTCAAGACGAGATTCAATTTGCTCGCGGTTTAACGTTGCCGTTTCGATAATCGCAGCGGCTAGTTCCAAACAGGCGGCGATGGTATCGTAAGCATCGAACAGCGGAATTTTATCTTCCTGCAGATCTCGATTGTACGCCATCGGCAACCCTTTGGTGAGAGTGAGCAAATGCTGATTGGCGGCGATCACGCGGGCCGATTTCCCGCGGATCAATTCCAGCACATCGGGATTCCGTTTCTGCGGCATGATTGACGAGCCGGTTGTGTAAGCATCCGTCAGCTTGAGGAAATTGAATTCGGTCGTGAACCAGATAATCCATTCTTCTGCCCAATTACTGAGATGGACCGCGATAATTGCCAGGTCGGAAACGAATTCGATCAGAAAATCTCGGTCACTCGAAACATCCAAACTGTTCGGCGAAACGGTATCGAAGCCGAGTAGCTGTGCAGTTCGTGTGCGATCAATTGGCAAGCTCGTTCCGGCAAGAGCTGCGCAGCCCAGTGGCGACACGTTCGCCCTGGTTCTGCAATCGAGCAGCCGTAAACGATCCCGCTCAAACTTTTCACACCACGCCAACCAGTAATGCACCGCCATCACCGGCTGTGCCCGTTGCAAATGCGTAAAGGCTGGCAGAACAACATCAATATCCTGTTCGCATCGCTGCACAAATGCAGTTTGCACATCGCCCAGCAGTTTGATGATATGATCAATCGCATCTCGTAAAAAAAGTTTGACATCGGTCGCGACCTGATCGTTCCGACTGCGGCCGGTATGCAGTTTGCGTCCGACATCGCCTGTTCGTTTTGTTAATTCCTGTTCGATGTGCATGTGGATGTCTTCGAGTTCGATGCGGAATTCAAATTCACCACGTTCGATCTCCTGCAGAATTTCATCCAATGTGATGCAAATTGTTTCTTTCTCTTCGGACGTAATGAGTCCGACTTCAGCCAGCATCGTCGCATGAGCTTTTGAACCCTGCACATCGTAAGGAGCCAGGCGAGCATCGAAACTGATTGATTCGGTAAACTGTTCCACCAGGCGATCCGTCCCGCCGGTAAAACGTCCGCCCCATGCTTTTTGAGCCACGCGATTTTACTTTCTACTAAAAAATAAATGATTCTAACTGGACAGCGCCAGGTTCTCCTCGTTCCCAAGCTCCTGCTTGGGAACGGACGGTTGGGAAGCTCCTCCTTCCGGTGAGTTTTATTTATTTTCGATGATTTTCAGTACCGGCATGAAGCAGGAGCTTCTGCCTCTTGCGTTCCCAAGCAGGAGCTTGGGAACGAGGAAATACTTTTGGGTTCCGGTTTATCTGGATCAGGTGCTCCCTGTGACTAATTTTTATATCTGGTAATCGGGGAAATTCGATTCGCCTGGTTTGTGGCGACGTTTCTTTTCCCAACGGCAAAAAAGCCAATTGACGAAAACTCCCCACGCGATCGGCAGGACAATACAGGCTAAAATATAGAGAGCTATTTTCATACTATTGCACTGGCTCCGAAGTGATTTCGACACGATGTCCGTCGGGGTCTGCGATGAAAAACTGGACCGCGCCATCGGGGCGTTGTTTCGGTTCGGCAATCACATCGAGAGCCACGCCGCTTGCCTGCAATGTTTCCCAGGCCGATTGGGCATTTGGCAGACGAAACGCAAAATGATGTGCCCGCGTTGAACGTAACTGTTTGGCAGAATTTCCTGCTGAACCCGATTGTTCATGTTCAAGAATCAAATGAATTAACGTGCTTCCCGCCTGAAACCAGGCTCCCTTGAAACTGAAATTTGGGCGAGGAACATCCTGCATTCCGAGTAGATCAACATAAAACTTTCGGCTCGCATCAAGATCATTAACGACCAGCGTGATGTGATCAATACTTTCCACTTCAATAACAGACATTGTTTTCCATTCCTACCGGTCTTTTGTATTTATGATTTTGGGTTTGTTTAGGATTTCGAGATTCGGATTTCGTATTTCTTGAAATCAACTCATCACAACCGGTTCGCCGATGCTCCAACTGTGCCCATCTCTTACAACTTTGCGATACAGTGTATCTCGTTCCATCGGGGTTCGTCCGGTTTCTTGAATCATGCGATGAATCTGTTCGACCGTTAATTCTTGCGGCGTTTCTGCACCGGCGTCGTGATAAATTGTTTCGTGAATGACGGTCCCATCCAAATCGTCGGCTCCGAAACCAAGAGCGACCTGTGCGGTTTTTTCGCCCAGCATCACCCAGTACGCTTTAATGTGATCGAAATTATCAAGCATCAGTCGGCTTAGCGCGATAATTCGTAAATCCATCTGCCCGGTCGGCTTGGGGATGTGATCTAACTTGGTGTTATCCGGATGAAACGCGAGCGGGATGAATGTTTGAAAGCCACCCGTTTCGTCCTGCAATAATCGTAAGCGATTCAAATGATCGATACGATGTTCGGCTTGTTCGACATGACCGTAAAGCATGGTTGCGTTCGTGCGGATGCCCAGATTGTGAGCGGCTCGATGAATCTCAATCCATTTTTCGGAATCGGCTTTATGTTCGCAAAGTTGGCTGCGGACGGTTTCATCAAAAATCTCCGCCCCGCCGCCCGGCATGCTTCCCAAACCGACATCAAGCAACTGTTGCAGTACCCAGTCGTAAGGTTTTTTGGTGATGTGACTGAACCAGTTAATTTCAACCGCGGTCCATCCTTTAATATGAATCTGCGGATCGGTTTCGTGAATCACGCGGATGATATTCAGGTACCACTCAAACTTTTTCTGGTGATGCAAACCGCCAACCACATGGATTTCGGTCGCCCCCTGTTGACGGGCTTCTTCGACACGCTCGCGGATCATGTCATCAGAAAAGGCGTATGCTTTTTCATCTTTGAGGTCTGCCCGAAACGCACAAAATCGACAACGATAAACACAAACATTGGTCGGATTCAGATGGATGTTCGTGTTGTAATAAGCGAAGTTGCTGTTTTTGCGTTCGCGAACACGATTCGCCAACTCCCCCAGGGCAAGCAGGTCGGCTTGCTGATCGAGAAACAGGCCATCTTCGATACTGAGCCGTTGTTCTGCTTCAACTTTTTCGGTAATTTCCTGGAGACGATTTTCGTATTCTGGTGTTTGCTTGTAATTGCTGTTCATTGTTTTGTCTGTATTTGATGACATGTTATTTCGTTGCGGAAACCAGGGGGTTAACACCTTGTCGTTACCCACATTTTCAAAACAAAATTGGGTGCCACTGCTGGCTTGCCCAGCAGTGCGAGCTACGGCTGAATATTCTATTATTATAGAGTATCAGGCGAATGAAACATCACTCATATTCAGGAATAACGGCTTGCATTTTCAGAAGATTGTACTATCTGTTCCGCAATCTCACTGCTGGGCAAGCCAGACAGTGGCACCCGATTTGAAAGACCGTAGGATCCATCGTGTGGACCGAAACAAGACGGTCCGCACAGCGGACCCTACATCTTTACAAACACACTTTACAGACCGAGCCAGAGGTCCGCAATTCCGAACAGGAGTAAACCGATACTGATCAACGCATTGATATGGAAAAAGGCAACACCGGCTCGTGAAAGATCATCTGGCTTGACCAACCAATGTTCGTAGAACAAAAGTCCTGCAACGATGACGACTCCAACCAGAAAAATGGTATTCAGCCCGGTCACTTTCCAGAACAGAACCAGTGCTGCGACACAAAATAAGTGGCTGATTGCAGCAAAACGTAGTGCTCCGGGGATTCCCAACCGGGAAGGGATACTATGTAAACCGACATCGCGATCATATTCTGCATCCTGACAGGCGTAAATAATATCGAACCCGCCGACCCAGAAGAAAATGACGGCTGCCAACGCGACCGGCGACCAGTCGAGTGAACCGGTTAAGGCAATCCAGGTGGCGATTGGTGAAAGCATGAGCGCTGCGGCGAGCCAGTAATGGGCGAACATGCTGAAGCGTTTGACGTAGGAATAGCCAAGTAGAAATGCGAGTACGGGTGACGAGAGGATCAACGGCCATTTGTTCGGCAAGAAAACCAGTGTGGAGAGTACGAAAAGAATGCTGGAAAGTACCGTGAACATCAACACGCCACGAGCGTTCAGCTCGCCAGCGGGAATATGCCTGCCGGCTGTGCGCGGGTTCTTGGCATCGATATTTCGATCTGCATAACGATTAAACGCCATCGCAGCCGAGCGGGCAAAAACCATGCACAAAATAATTCCCAGTAAATCCTGCCAACGGAACGCAACTTCTTTCTGCCAGGCGATGATTGCAGTTAAGATCGCAAACGGAAGTGCAAATATCGTGTGACTGAACCGAACCAGTCCCAGATATTTTTGAATTGTTGCTCGCGGCGATATTTCAACGGAACTCATTATTGTTTTGGTTCAACGATAAATTGCTGTGCGGCTTCTGCAGTTTCCCAATCGGCTTTAACTAGCATGCTATTTCCTAAACGCAGTATCTTCCGGGTTGCCGCCTGCCCTGAGGTAGGCGATTAAATCGAGGATTTCCTCTTTCGTCAACACATCGATCAAGTTGGTGGGCATGGGCGATGTCTGGGAGAGCATCGATTCTTCAATCTCTTCGCGAGGTACGACAACGCTGGTATGCTTAATCGAATCGGTTTCGACGGTAATCGCCTTGCCGCTGACCCCGACCGGGCGACCGGTTACCACTTTTCCGCTGGAAAGGACATAAACGGTGTGCAGATATTTGGGGTCCATCACCTTGGAAGGAGCGATGGTCGATTCCAAAATGGCGCGGGCGTCGAACCGTTTCCCGATGTTCGTCAAGTCCGGGCCAATCTGTGCTCCTGAAGTTCCAATTCGGTGGCATTTCAAACAAGTAGCAGCCAGTAATGCCTGTTTGCCATTCTTGTAAGAGCGACCTGCGTTGACGGCTGAGAGATGGGGGACGAGATCGTCCATTGTCCACTTTTTCACAACGGGCCGTGATGGCACGGTTTCTTCTTCGGCCAATGGTTTGTTCAAGCTGGCAATTTCTTTGCTGAATTCCTGTTGCTGTTTCTTGCTTAAGGTTTTCAAAAAGTCTTCACGAATATCGCGAATGCGCTCGGTGACCAATTTGCCCCCGTAGAAAAGTCTTGCACGTCCCAACCAAGCGAGAAAAGCAAGCTGTGATTGTTTATTCCAGCCTGTTTTTGCGTAAACCAGCATGCGAGCGGCTCGTATTTGTTCTTCCTGTGTCGTGTTTCCACTTAACAGGCCAGCAGTTTTTACGACAGCCGTTTCATCCTGCAGGTAAATGAGTATTTCGCCAAGAAGATGATTCACACTGCTTGTCGAATGAGGATAAATCGTTGAGAGTTTTTGAGTGATTAACCGGGCTTGCTTCGCATCTGGTTGTCCCAGTCGAATGAAGCATAATTGGTACGCACGCAACAGGCCAAGTAGTTGATGCTGTTTCAGATTTTGCAAACCAATTTGATTGAGCGCTGCCAGTACAGCATCGCGGTCGGTCTCTTTTCCCTGTCTGCATAACGCGATCAGCCCTGCAATCGCTGCGGTCGGTTTTTTTTCCTGTAATGCAAGCAAACGCCATTTGGAAATGTCCTGATTTTCAATTGCTCGCCAGGCAGCGAAACGTAACCAGCGATCTTCACTGTTGAGATGTTTCCAGAGAAAGTTAATGTCCGCATCTTTTTGAACGTGGTAGCGTTCGAGTTCGTGTCTTAATTTTCGAGCTGCTAAAGCTTTCTGTTCTGTTTGCTTATCGATCACTGGGGGAGTCGGATTAGTTTTTTGCTGCGAATCCAAACGGATACGATACAACCCCGATTGCGAACCGCGGCCTCCTGTGATGAAATAGAGATTGCCATCGGGGCCGAACAGCATGTCGCAAACATTCAATGGTCCCCCTTCGACAAAGACTTCGTATTGTGCGTTGTAACTGGCGCCGTTTGGAATTAGATCGACAAGCAGAATGCGTCCATTTTGCCAGTCTGCGATGAACATGGCATTTTTGAATCGAGCGGGGAAATTACTTTTGGTGCCGAACAGCATTCCGGTTGGTGACGCCAGGCCGGTGTCGAGTGTGGTCGGCAAGCTGTCTTCGTAATAAACCGGCCATTTTCCGGTTCCCCAACGCCAGCCATATTCGCCTGCTGAGACAACATGATTCACACGGTTCGGTCGGTACCACGGCTGTCCGACATCCCATTCCATGTCGGCATCGTAAGTAAACATCTCTCCTTGCGGGTTGAAAGCGATATCAACCTGATTGCGAAAACCTCCCGCAATAACTTCCCAGGTTTTCCCCTCGGGATCAGTTTTCAAGATATACCCCACGCGGGCGTCTGGCTTGCCATCGTGCGGGTTGGGCAACAAGTGATCGCCACGTGGATCGCGATAGGGAGATTTCGTTGACGTTTTTTCCGGGAACGCAACATCATTTCCAACGACCAGGTAAATCTGATTGTCGGGGCCAAGTTTTATTTGATTGCTGCCATGACCGTAGCGAGGATTATAATCCAGTTTCGTCAACAGTTGAACCTGATCGAATTGATCATCGCCGGTTGTATCTGTAAGTCGATAAAAACCTTTGCTGTTGGTTGCGCTGACATACAACGAGTTGTGGGCATAAAGCACACCCCGGCAATGCCGAAACGTATTTTCGATTCTCTCGAACTTCGTTTTCTCTGGATTATCATTGAGTGTCAATCGCGCAAGTCCTTTGTCATCCAGTCCCAGTATCAGCCGTCCTTTATCGTCAAACGTCATGCTGATCCAAGAACTTTCGTCCTTGCCGGCTGAACGCAACAACTCAACCTGAAAGCCAGGTTGTACCCGAATCGATTTCACAGGCGTTGCAGCCGGTTCCGCGCAAGCCGCGATATTGGAGTATCCACAAATTATCAGACTAACTACCAAAAATGTCCTGGTGATGTTTCTCATCGGTTCTGTTCCCAAATAATTCAAAAGGGGGACAAGGCTACAGGCGGTTCCTGAATATTCTTGCTTTTCATACAGAAAGCATATCAAATGACCGCTCTGCTTTACAATCTTCCCCTCTGCTCATTGATATAGGCGAAGCTCGTTTGAGCGGATTGCTCATTAGCAGGAATTCTATCTTTTGAGGATTTATGCAATCATTTTTACCGGGGGGATGTCTCAGGCGATGGAAAAAGAGGCTTTGGGCCAAACTAAACATGACAGATATTGTACGAGTGATGATTGGTTGTAGCAGGTGAGTTGATTTATTCCAGATTTATCGGTAGTTCTCAATCATTTCAAAAGTGTGACATCATGTCGCATGCTGCGGGAGTGATTTTTTCTTCCACTATTCTTAGTATGCTCGTTCATCTTACACGGCAGGGGCCTTGAAATGCGGGAGTTTTTCACGTTGGTCGGAGTGCTTTTGCCTCTGTTTATCCTGGGAGGCTTTGGATGGTCCCACAGGATGGAAGCAGATCCCATTGCTGTTTATGTACTAGCAGCAGGAGCCTGTTTGGCGTTTGGAGCCTTGGCTCTGTTGGTGCAGGAAATCGCATTTCGGGCCAGCAATTCGATGGCAGGAACTCTTGGTTCAATCGTCATTCGGACCCTCGGCCCGATCGACTTTGGTCTGTTCGTGAAGAAGAATTTACCCGATTTTGTCGAGCATCGTTTTTTTTCGGCATTTGTGGGTTGTTATCTGTTGACGTTGGCGGTGGAGACTATATTGTCTGTGCGTCTGGTGAATCGCTGGGAGAAATTGCACGATAAAAGTGTCAATTCCCCCGGTATTTGATTCATGTTGGTGTTTGGAATGTTAACCTGCTGCATTTTTCTTGTCTGTCAGGTTTTCGAGTGCCGAGCGACTTGGTTATGCCAAGGCTGTTCGATGAAAAACACTCTATATTATGGTTTAATTTGAGAATTGAGAGTCATGGCCAGTCCTGTTCTCCATGTGAAAGATAGTTACTACTTCGAGGTGCCAAAGTCTCTTTGGCCTCGAAGCTATGACTCATTGGAGCAGGTGCCGGAGTCGATGCAGTACCTGCTGAAGAATCATCCTGATGCAACGATTGAACAGTTTAACTACGATTTGTCTGGAAAGATTCTGATTCCGCAGCCTTTGGGTACGTTGAAAAACTTGTACCAGGTGGAATCCGGGTTTTGTGTTTCCAAATACATGCTTGTCGAGCTTATCGTCGCATTTGTCGTTGCAGGTGCTTTCATCTGGCTGGCGAAGCGGGGTAAAGAGTCCAATCGTCCGGTTGGGCGAAGGTTTAACTTGCTTGAATCGTTTGTCGGATATGTACGAGACGAAATTGTTCGCCCTGCGATTGGTGGTAAGGAAGCGGATCGGTTTGTCCCGTTTTTGCTTACCGCGTTTTTCTTTATTCTGGGTGGTAATTTAATTGGGATGATTCCCGGATTAGGGACCGTTACCAGTGCCATCGAAGTGACATCTGTGCTGGCGTTGTTCGTTTTCGGTATTGGGCTTACAGCCGGGATACAGCATTTTGGTCCGGGTGGCTATCTGATGAACTTTGTGCCTGATGTTGATTTGCCGATCATTCTTCTTCCGTTGAAGTTGCTGATCTTTCTGATTGAGATTTTAGGGATGTTTATCAAGCATGGCGTTCTCGCCATGCGGTTGTTTGGAAATATGGTTGCTGGTCACATGGTGCTTGCGGGAATACTCGGGACAGCAGTCTCGGTCGCAGGAACCGGGTGGTGGGGAACTGCTACGTTTTTCAGCGTATTAGGGGCAACTGCTCTCAGCTTGCTTGAGATTCTGGTTGCCTTTATTCAGGCGTATGTCTTTACGATGCTTTCCGCTTTGTTTATCGGAATGTCGATTCATAAGCATTGATTGCTGGCTTATGGCGTTTCGTTTTTCAAGGTAGGTTTTGTTGTTTCACTGTATCTGTGGTGTTTTAACTGATTGAGGAGACGGCTGTGTATAAAGCTGCCCGTATGGTATTAATGGTGTTTGGTGTCATGATCATGGCGACTCCAGCTATGGCACAAGATGGTGGCGGTCCAATGATTCCGAATCTTGTAGGAGCAGGTTTAATCGTGCTCGGTGCAGGGATCGGTATTGGTCGCATTGGTGGTTCTGCGGTTGAAAGTATGGCTCGTCAGCCTGAGTTGGCTGGTAAAATTCAAACAGCCATGATTATTTCCGCAGCGTTGATCGAAGGTCTTGGTTTCGCTGCATTGTTTGGCGTATCGTAGGTCGTTCGTGTCTGTTCCAGGCTTCTTTGTTAGTTGGTCTGTAAGCTTCTGTTCGGGGTGATTGATCGTGAAGTTGTTTTCTATCGCATTGCTTGTGCTTGCTGGCGTGATGTTTACGCCGGTCGGTTCTTCGTCTGTCTGTGCATCCGATGCTGTTCCGGAATCGGGACATGCTGCTGAAGCACATGGCGGGCCTCATGGGCATATCGGTGATCCTGAGGTCGAGCCAAAAGTGTTCGACCCAAAGAACTGGCGTTACGATCTTACCGTTTACTCGTTTGTCGTGTTTCTTTTGCTGATGATTGTGCTGAAGAAATTCGCATGGGGCCCGATCACTCAGGCATTGGATGAACGGGAAGAAAGTATTCGCAAGAATATTGAAGATGCAGAAGCGGCTCGTGTTCGTTCAGAAGAGATTCTGGCGGAGCATGCCAAGAAGCTGGATTCTGTTCAGGATGAAGTTCGTGAGATTATTGCAGAAGCCCGGCGAGATGCTGAGCATACGAAATCTGAAATTGTCGCAGCGGCTCAAAGTGAAGCAGAAACGACGATAAATCGTGCGGTAGAAGAAATTGATCGAGCGAAAGATCATGCACTGAATGAGATATTCGGCACGATGTCGGCTCAGGTGACTGAAGCGACTGAGCATGTTCTGGGGCGTGCGATCAACGATGAAGACCGCGGGAGATTAGTTGATGAAGCGCTCGCTCAATTGACTGCGAAATCATAACTGTTTGTAGTTTGTAGGGTCCGCAGTGCGGACCGAATTTGATATTTGAGAACCTAACGATGGTCCGCACAGCGGATCGTGCATGTGACTTGAATGTCTTGGCAGGCGATTCGGTAAGATTGGTGATTATTGACAATGTCAGACAATCCGGAATTACAATTCAAAATCCCCAGCGTACTCGAAGATCCGAGTATCAAAGCGATTGCGCGAGTTTATGCGAACGCATTGCTCGATGCCCAGGGGGATTCTTCCGGTGAGGATCGCATTGCAGAGTATCGCTCTTTTATCGAAGATGTTCTGGATGCGAATCCAAAGTTTGAAGCGATTCTTTTTTCCCGTTCTGTTTCCACTGAGGAAAAGTCGGGGGTGATTGATCGTGTTATTTCATCGCAGGCATCTGAGATGTTCAGTCACTTTTTGAAAGTTGTCGCTTCGCATGATCGTCTTGATTTGCTTCGCGCTATTTTCGATGTTGCGGTTGATCTTGAAGAGAAGAAGTCCGGAAAAGTGCGAGTCATCGTACGGGCTGCTACTTCAATTTCCGAAGAAAAGCTGGCTCATATTCGCCAGCAGTTAAAAGATATATTGTCCGCCGACCCGGTTCTCCAGGTAGAGACCGATACGTCCCTGATTGGGGGCCTTGTCATTCAAGTCGGCGATACTGTTTATGATAGCTCCCTGAAAAATCGGCTTGGTCAACTCCAAAGCCAACTTCGCCAGAGGTATGTCCATGAAATTCAAAGCGGACGAAATCGCTTCAGTTATTCAGAAGGAAGTTGAGAACTTCGGTGCTCAACTGGAAACAAGAGAAGTGGGCGTTGTTACCGAAGTCGGTGATGGTATTGCTCGCTGCTACGGCCTGTCCGGCGCTATGGCTGGCGAGATGGTCGAGTTTTCCAGTGGCGTCCAGGGGTTCGTCTTCAATCTGGAAGAAAGTTCCGTTGGTGTTGTTGTTTTGGGTGATTATTTGAAGATCACCGAAGGCGACGAAGTCAAGGCACTCGGTCAGCTTCTTTCCGTTCCCGTGGGGGATGCAGTTGTTGGTCGTGTTGTCGATCCGCTGGGTAATGCACTCGATGGTAAAGGGACAGTTGTTACCAGCGAAACCCGCCCATTAGAATCAGCAGCTCCTGGGGTTGTGGATCGTCAACCAGTTCGCGAACCACTCCAGACTGGAATTAAAGCGGTCGATGCAATGACGCCTGTGGGTCGTGGTCAGCGAGAATTGATCATTGGTGACCGAAAAACCGGTAAGACAGCGATCGCGATTGATGCCATTATCAATCAAAAAGGGAAAGACGTCATCTGCATTTATGTTGGCTGCGG
>JAJRTM010000508.1 GCA_024278285.1 Planctomycetota bacterium | reverse complement strand
GCGTTCTTGCGCAACACGGAAAACCTGCCTAACCACACGTTAAGCCGACTCGCCTGCGGCTTCGGGATGCGGCGCGGTTTTTGCTCCGTTTTTTTTCGGGTAAAATCAGGTGCAGCGGATAAGTCGGCGGGCGGCTTACGCCAATGTTGTGCGGCTATATTATCATCATATGACACAGAAACAAATCGGAGAGAGTATTTTTGTAATGGAGAAACCGATATGGATTCAGTGGCTGGTCGATACAGGCGAAAGGCTGCAAACAGCCGACGGGAAAACTGTGGAAGTATGGGAATTTCGTCATACGGACGACCAAGAAGCCTTATCAATGTGGGCGACTCACTTTCGTAATCACTATTGTTCTGATCGCCAGATAGATACTTTACGGGGGAGGAGATCACGCAAAGACTATCTCGATACAGTCAAATTCCCTAGTGCAACCACGAAACTAGGACCATCTATTAGAGCAGGAGACTTTGGTGAAATCTTGGTTGCAGATTATTTGCAATGGATTCTTGGCTATTGGGTGCCAAAGATGAGATGGTCGTCCAAATTCAGCAGAGATAGTTCTCCGCAGGGTTGCGATGTAATAGGTTTTCGATTTTACGCTCCGGGAAATACATCACCCGGCGATTTGCTTACCATTTTTGAAGCGAAAACTTGTTTTTCATCAAGCTCGAGTAGACGTAACAGGCTTCAAGATGCTGTCAATGATTCGGCAAAGGATCATATACGTATTGACGAGTCGCTCAATTATTTGAAACAAAGATTAATTGACCAAGGTGATCAAAATGATGCTGGCAAAGTAGAACGCTTTCAGAACCCAGTAGACGTGCCCTATCAAGAGTTATATGGCGCAGCCGCTCTATTCACTGATGATTATTTTCACGTGGATGTCGTTTCCGAAACTGATACTCATTCCCACCCCGACCGAGACAATCTGATTCTACTTGTTATTCGAGGAGAAGATATGATGCGCCTTGCCCACGAACTCTACAGAAGGGCCGCCGATGAAGCCTGAAAGAAGATCGCAGCTACTCTTGGGCGTTACTCGGTCAAAGGCCAAAATGCACGAGTACCAAGTGCCTGAAGAGTATCACATCAGAATCACGCAGGATCCTGCGAGGTTATTTACACTAACAATAGGTTTGCTTGGTGATTTCGCAGCGAGGATCAACTCGGAGGATGTTGATGAGAATCATCTGAATGAATTACAGAAATATCTTCAGTTTTCGACTCGCTTCTTTGATGCTTATCTAGAATCCCAACTACGACAGGATCTTGACCCTTATCTGCTATTGCTAGGTTCTGCTTCGTACTACCTTTGTGATTTACCTGGCAGCTCACGGGTTCTCGCAAACAGGATTGGTGAACATTGCCCCAATTTAGATTGCTTGGGATTAGAGGAGTTGTTATTTTGGTTGCTTCAGGCAGATTGGTCGAAATACTTTGATGCATCACCAGGCGTATATGGGGAATATATTGACACAATCTCACAACGCTTGGTTCAATATTTTGAGAGCGGTGAATGTTACGATAACCTACTCGAATATACTACAAATCTGAGAAAAACGGCCTACGATATTGGAACACCAAGACAATTGCTCTTTGCTGATGTTTGCTGTGCCATTGTGAAAAGACGTCTTGAGAATTCTACTTGGTATTCTTTACCGCGATACTCTGGCCGTGTCACAAATCAATGGCTGCCAGTATTACAAAAAGAGACGTTTGTTCGGGAATTATGGCCCGCTCAACATCTACTTGGGAAACAAGGGGTTTTTCGGGGCAAGTCAGCAGTAATACAAATGCCAACAAGCGCGGGGAAAACAAAAGCAACAGAAATCATCATCCGGAGTGCTTTTCTTGCTGGTCGCACTTCTCTCGTTGTAGTCGTAGCTCCTTTCAGATCCTTATGCCACGAAATCAGAAATGACCTTGTTAAGTCATTCCGCGACGAACCTGTAAAGGTTGAAGAGTTTACCGACGTATTTCAAGTTGATTTCGAGAGCGTAGAACAAGCAGAACAACCACAGATCTTAGTAGTTACACCTGAAAAACTTGTCTATGCTCTCAGGCATACCCCAGAACTTGCAGCGCACATCGGCTTACTAATCTATGACGAGGGTCACCAATTTGACAACGGAACGCGAGGCATTATCTACGAACTTCTTTTGGCTTCATTGAAGATGATGGTTCCAAGAGAAGCCCAAACTATTTTGATTTCGGCTGTAATCGAAAATGCAGCAGATGTCGGCGAATGGCTGATTGGAGATGATGTCGAGATCGTTTCTGGTACAGACCTCATTCCTACATATCGAAGTGTTGCCTTTGCAAGTTGGTTAGATAGACTCGGGCGGCTTGAGTTCGTGGATAGAGTTAACCCTGATAATCAGGAATTTTTTGTGCCGAGAATTATTGAGCAACAAGAACTCCAGCTCAGGGGGAGAGAACGCAGGCCACGAGTATTTCCCAAAAAGACCGATGGGCAAGCCATTGCGCTGTATTTAGGACTTAAAACTGTGGTCAAGGGTGGGGTAGCGGTTTTCTGTGGCAAAAAGTCTACTGCCTCTAGTTTATGCAACAAGGCCGTAGATGCATTCGATAGAGGACTATCTTTCACAAAACCTGTAGAATACTCGGATCAAAACGAGATAAGGCGACTATGTTTTCTCCATGAGCGCAATTTAGGGACTGAATCCATAGCCACGCAAAGTGCTAAACTGGGAATCTTTTCCCACCACAATAATACACCACGAGGAATTCGTTTTGCTGTTGAGTATGCAATGAAGAAAGGATTAGCAAAATTCGTAATTTGCACATCTACATTAGCCCAGGGAGTTAACCTTCCGATTCGATATCTCATTGTGACCAGCACCTACCAGGGCCGAGATCAAATCAAAGTTCGCGATTTTCATAATCTTATTGGCCGCGCAGGCCGTTCCGGTATGTACACAGAAGGAAGTATTATTTTTTCTGACCCAATGGTATATGATAAGCGTAGGAGAAGAGGTCAGTGGCGTTGGAACCGAGTTAAAGATTTACTAAACCCAGATAATTCCGAACCTTGTGCAAGTACGCTCTTGTCAGTTTTTGATCCTTTTCTCAACGAAGACAGGAATCGCAATATTCCAGCAGAAATGTTTATCCAAGCATATAGTGACGAGGATGTAGAAGGGCTTGCTGTTAGATTAGCTTTACAATACGCCGATGATGGGTTCACGGCTGCGGGACTGAAAAAGCAAATTGAATGGAAGATGAACATTACATCAGCCGTTGAAAGTTACTTGATGTCACATTGGGACGATTCAGGCAATGAGTTACAAGACGATAATGTCACGGAATTGGCAAGGCAAACCTTTGCTTATTTCTTGGCAGACGACAACCAACAACGTCAGATTATTGAACTTTTTAGGTTACTTGCTCAGAACATTTGTTCTGCCTCAAGTGAAAATGGAATTTTGGGCATAAAGAATAAGACACTTTCTTAGCTCGCAACCGAAGCTGAGAGCAGGGTGTTTCTGGCGGGGATGAGCGTTCTTTTATAGGCGGCACTTCTCCTTTTTTTGGCT
>JAJRTM010000507.1 GCA_024278285.1 Planctomycetota bacterium | reverse complement strand
TGAAAAGGGCGGCATACTTCCCGGTGTGATGCCGCCGATTTCTGCATGATGGGCACGTGAGGCGACAACAAATAAAACTTGTTTGGTTTCCGGATCGACCAGCGGGGAAATGACGGTGACATCTGGCAAATGCGAGCCGCCCTGGTAAGGATCGTTGGCCACGAAGGTGTCGCCGGGGGAAAGAGCGGGATTGTCTGCAAGAGTCCGCTTGACCGTTTCCCCCATCGCACCAAGATGCACCGGAATGTGCGGAGCATTCGCAACGAGCCGGCCTTGCGGATCGAACATCGCACAACTGTAATCGAGCCGCTCTTTCACATTAACTGAATGAGCGGTTTGCCGAAGCGTTTCGCCCATTTGTTCTGCAATCGAAGCAAAGTGATTATGAAATATTTCCAGCAATACCGGGTCTGCTGTTTTCATTGCAGAAACTTCTGACGCAATCTGGCTACTGACTTCTTTGTCATCAACAATACGAGTTAACTCCAACTCTCCGGCTGGAAGAACCCGGGCAGTAAAATCGGATTCAATGAGCGTTGTTGAAGTTGCTTCATAAATAATCGCAGGGCCATTGATAACCTGCCCCGGTGTCAGTTTTTCTCGCGAGAAAAGTTCAGCCGATCTTTCAGCTCCTTGCAGATACACCTTGATTGTTGCCTCGGGCTTGCTCGGGCTTGAAGAACCAACCTGATTATACCGATCAGAATGCGATTCCGTTGAAGCTGCCCCGGTTACTTCGACCCGGGCGGTAACAATTTCAAGAGACTGCTGAGGACGATGAAAGCCGTAACGCCGTTGATGCTCCAAATTGAATGCTTGCAGGAAGTCACCATCTTCTGGCATCAAAATATTCAATGCCGATTCCTGCCCTTGATATCGTAAATCGAGAGACATTTTCGCTGATAAAATCTTCTCCTGCGAGATACCATCTGCCAGAACTTGTTGCCGGGCCTGTTGTTCCAGGAGCTCGAAAAGATTTTGCAAGTCTCGGCTTGACACCTCTCCCCACGGCTTCAATAACGATTTTGCAGCATGATGCACGATATCTGCCTGTCCCATGCCGTAGGCGCTAAGCACACCTGCCAGTGGATGCAGCACGATTTTTGACATACCAAGCTCACGTGCCAACGCGCAGGCATGTTGCCCACCCGCACCGCCGAAACAAACCAGCAGATATTCAGCAGGATCGTACCCGCGAGCTACCGAAATTTTCCGAATCGCGCGAGCCATTCGTGTATTCGCAATTTCCAGAAACCCTTCTGCCAATTGCTGCGGTGTGAATTGTTGTGGTGTTACTGAAGTGGCAATCTCCTCACAAAGTTCAACCAGTTTCTTATCCACGGCATCCACATCGAGCGGAATCGGAAAACGATTCGCCAGCAGTCGCCCGGTATAAAGGTTCATATCGGTAACGGTTAACGGCCCTGCTTTGCCGTAACAGCACGGGCCGGGATCTGCTCCCGCGGATTCCGGCCCGACGTGCAGCCTGACACCATCAAAATAACAAACCGAACCACCGCCCGCTGCAACGGTTTCGATTGCCAACATCGGCGTTGCCAGTCTGATGCCTGCTTTTACAGTTTCGTATTCTCGTTCAAAATGACCATCAAATCGGGAAACATCCGTGCTTGTGCCTCCCATGTCGAAACCGATACTGCGAGGATAACCGAGTTTCTGTCCCACCTTGGAGAATCCGACCACGCCTCCCGCGGGACCGGAAAGAATACTTTCCTTTCCCTGAAAATGTTCCGCAGCTACTAATCCGCCAGAAGAGGTCATTAACTTCAAATCACTGCCCGGCAACGACTTTTTAATCGATGCGATATAACCTTCAAGCACCGGATTCAAATACGCATTGACCAGCGTTGTGTCTCCACGCGAGATCAGTTTTGCAGAAGAACTTAAACGATGCGAAACCGATATTTCCGCAAAGCCAACTTTCAATGCCCACTGTTCAAGAAGTAATTCATGAGCCGGATGCGCAGAAGCATGAAGCAGGCAGATGGCAATCGAATCGATCCCAGTTCGTTTCAAATTTTGAAATTGAGATCGAACCACGACTTCATTAGGAGGCCTTAACACCTCGCCGCAAGCGGTTATTCGTTCATCAATTTCGACGACCGATTCAAAAAGCATTTCTGGTTTCTGAATATTCAGATCGAACAAACGGGGACGGTCCTGGTTCCCTATTCGCAAGCAGTCTGCAAACCCCGCGGTTGTTATCAACGCACACCTTGCCCCTTTTCTTTCCAAAAGCGCGTTGGTCCCACGTGTTGTTCCCAGCCGAATATCAACAGCCGGAATCGGATCGGTTCGCTTCAGGCCGAGCAGGTAACGAATTCCAATCACCGGGGCTTGTTCATCAGAATCCAACTCATAATTCATGCCCGTTTGTTTCTGCCATTCTTGCGGAATTGCACAGGCGAGCTGCAATGTTCCAGATTTCCTGGAAGACGCGACAACAGAAGAACGAAAACAGGCCTCCCCGGCAGCATCGATCAAACTGAACTGGAAACCATTGTAAAAAGATTCCGGATCGCCTTTTCGCAGCAAATCCTGAATGAGATCGGCTGCCAATATCTCATTCACCTGCCCCTTGATTTTCCCCGAACTTAATGTCTTATGACAATCAATCTTCCCAGCACGATCACAGAGAATAAGGTCTGTGAATGTGCCACCGATATCAATCCAGAACTGCTGTTTATTTGAATTCATAAACTATTTTCATAACAAATAAAGGGGGAAATACCCGATATTGATGGCGAATATACTATTCTTCTGATAGAGTCTACGCCACAGTTTCTGTTTATTTTTCTGGTTTTCTTCAAGGGAATGGTTTCGTGTTTTCGCAAACGGTGGAATATGCTCTTCGAGCGGTGACTCACTTGGCTTACATGCAGCCAAAATCGTGCAGCACCAGCCAATTGGCAAAGAAGACACAAGTCCCCCCTGCGTACCTCTCCAAAGTGCTGCAAGCACTCGTTCGAGCCGGGATCGTTCATTCTCAACGTGGAGTAGGTGGCGGAATGACGCTGCTTATTAAAGCCGATAAGCTGGCCATTTTAGATGTAGTCAACGCTGTCGATCCACTCAAACGTATCCATCAATGCCCTCTGGGACTTAAAGGCCACGGCGAAAACCTCTGCCCGTTACATCGCAATGTGGACGATGCGATTGCTGTTCTTGAAGAAAAATTTCGCATCACAACTCTCGCAGATATCCTCGCTGAAACAGGAGGATCGATCCCCCTGTGTAACTCAGATTCAGATCCGTCAATTAATGTTTCAGGTTCAAACGATTAATGCTGTGGCAAAGTTTGAATTGAGGATCGCAATTTAACAAAGTACAACGTGCGGCACGATATATTTACGCGCTGCCGAGCTCCAAACCGCAATCCCCAGGCGAAAAAACAGTGCTCGAAAATAAACCGCTCCGCCTTATGCTACTGACGGTAAAAGGTTACGAGCAGTGCGTGGATGATAGAAAACGGGTAGCTCAGACAATCCCGTTCAGGGTTGTCTGAGTTGCGTAGCAACCCGAGAAATGTTTTTCAGGCCTCGCTTATTCTGGTCATCAAGGCGCTCACTGAAATCCTCGGGTGCCTGATTGCACTCATGGCACGAAATTTTCTTTTGGAAAATTTATCTCAAGATGTAGGATGGCGTGCTTGCACCCATCAAATACGGTCTCCAGTTCATTAGCCCCATGCCGGTGGATCAATGGCACAATGATAACAGATTTTACACACTAATTTTCATTGAACGCAACTCGGCACGCGAAGATGGGTGCAAGCACGCCATCCTACTGTCACGTGCTTTATGTTTTTGAGAATTTGCGCAAACGTCGTATACTTTTAACGTTGGTAGCACGGAGAAAAATACTCACGCAAAGAGTTTCACACATCGCGTTCTAAAACAAATGAGATTCGAATGAACGAATGAAACCACTTTGAAATATTTTTCTTTTTCTTCTCTTCTTTTATTTCTCTGCGTCGCCGCGTCTTTGCGTGAAACTTTTTTTCATAAATCAGATACATCTTCTTGCTTTGCCTCAGTGTTCTCCGTGCCTTGTATGTTAATTGTAAGATGTTAAATGTTTAATTGGTAGGTGTTCTGTTTGTCCTGCCGAAGCGCAGCGGAGGCAGGACAAACAGAACACCCGGCGGTAGATCGATTGT
>JAJRTM010000506.1 GCA_024278285.1 Planctomycetota bacterium | reverse complement strand
GCAGGCATTTTTGTTTAATTTCACCGTAGGCTGGTCAATTTCTTAACTTGTTTGTCAATTGTACTGTTGCGATTTGTTTTGATTATGATTGGGTGCCATGGCTCTGTGAGCCGTGCGAACTGAAACCACAGCTTTGTTTTAACTCTTCAGCGATGCTTGATTTTCATCGGTAATTTGCTTGTTGGCAGGGTCCGCAATAGCGGACCCTACGACTATTGCTGAATTGTCACGCTTTGTTTTGGTAAATTCCACCTTTAATACAGCACGGCTCACAGAGCCGTGGCACACGAAAGTATTATTTCACACACAACAGCTTCAAGGCACAATAGTCTCTCAACTCCTCCGTCTTCCAAGTTATTTAGCAGACCAGCCTGCGTATCTACGAAGTGGTAGAGCAAGAACATCGCTCAACCGTAGAGCCATTGGGAAATTTGCGAGAGAAGAACTCCAGCAAGGAAATCGATAAACAGAATAAGAACGAACGAATAAACGAAAGTTTGTGTCGCCGCGGTCCCCACACCTTCTGCCCCCGCACGGGCGTTGAAGCCACGATGACAGGCGACTAACGCAATCGCTGCTCCAAAAAAAATAGATTTGAAAACTCCGGAGGAAACATCGAATAAAGTGACGAACTGATAAGTATATTCCCAGTAGTAATGACTATTCACTTCCAGAACGGCTGTCGAAAAAATCCAGCTCGCATAAATACCCATCGCATCTGCAATAATAGTTAACAGCGGGATCAGTAACACACAGCCCAGAAAACGAGGCACCACTAAATATTGAACCGGGTCCGCTCCAAGAGCTTCCAACGCATCGATCTGCTCCGTCACTCGCATCGTGCCAATTTCTGCTGCAATCGCACTACCAACACGACCAGCCAGCATTGTTGCAGCCAGAACAGGGCCTAATTCTTTGACAAGGGTCATATTAACAACAGCGCCCAATTGTGATTCCAGGTGCATCACTCGCAGTTGATCGTAAGATTGAACCGCCAGCACCATCCCAATAAACGCACCGGTTATGACAACAACGGGAAGGCTGAGAACTCCCACCTGATACAAACTGGGCCAGATAACAGAAGAACGCGGCCAGCGAGTGAATGTCCAACTGAGAGTCAGCCAGGCAAAAAGCACAAAATCCCCGACAGCTTCAACCGGACGAATTATCATCCCGCCGAGCCAGTGAATCGGTGTCGTATGTAGCTTGCCAACGGACAACTTAATACCTCATTCCTGTTTGATTTCAATCGAGGCGGTAGAGTAATGGTTTGCTGCATATTTGGGGAGAGGACTTTTCTGGGTGATTCCAGTCGGAATCTGCCGGGGGCATTTGACGCCACTTCTGATTTTGAGTACCGTTACCCAACATGAAGTTGCAGTAGACAGTATGATATTGCAGTAAACAGTAAAAGAGAATCTTGGAGATCGGCTCCTAATTCTCTAACCTGTTAATATAAATCAAGTTACAGTAAATATTAGTTGGAAAAAAAATGCCACGTGATGAAGGTGCCCGCGAATTAGCGCGGAAGAGAATCAGAAAAGCCAAGTTGAAAAAGCTGCGACTGCGCTACAGTACAGCAAAAAATGAAAGCGAAAAAGAAGAAATCTTCGCAAAAGCTCGTCGAATCAGCCCATTTGTTGAGTTCGAATAGAACCCCGTCGGCTTTGATTCAGTCTAAATCTGATTTTTCTCTACTGGTGATGATAGCTAAATGACCAGTAGGGTTTTTTGTTGCGCTGGTATAACCCAGCGATTTTGATCGCTGGGAAGTTATTCGTCACTCTCTGAAACGGGGAACATCTTATCGATACTCACCAATGGTTGGGTAAGATGAATTCCATTTTGATAAATCGTTTCGCGCACAAGCGGCTTCATCGGTCCTTCCAGTTTTGACAGGATTTTCAAGTTATCGTTGAGAATAACATCTGATGAATTGTACTGCTTTTCCATCGCTGCAATGACTGCTCTTCCTGCAAAACCTCTGGAGGAAAAATCGTCTTTATTTCCGGTTGATCTCTGCTCGATAAACGTATCAAATATTTTTTTTGCTTCGTCGAATCGTCCCTGATTAAGATATAAAATGGCCAGCCGTTCTTCCGCTTCACGTCGTTGATCAGACAAGGGATGATATTTAATGACTGCCTTCCAGGCATCTTCGTTCGTCCCCTGAAGCATTGCATCTGCAAACTGCTCCCGCGCGGCATCATGTTTGACGACATCAATCAACGGTGCTTTTTCAGGCGATCCTAATTGAGGGCGTGCCGCATACCCTGCTGCTGCACCAAGAACCAACACAAGCAGACCGATGGCAATGAATTGTTTTGGCTTCCAGTTGAGTGACAATTTCCGGCGTATTTTTTTTACTTCATCCGTCGTCGTTGCCTCGAATGCGGTAAGGCTGATTTCCTCCTGACCAGCATGGAGGGCTTTCATAATACGTTTGATTTCAGAAAGTAATACTCCCGCATCGGCGTAACGCTTGTCTGGATCTTTCGCCATCATGCGTTGAATCAGCTTGGCGACAATCGGTGGAAGATCAGGTCTTCTTTTGGAAAGTGGCGTTGGTTGCGAATTGACATGTTTCATCGCGATCGCGATCGCGGTTTCCCCACGAAACGGAGGACGCCCCGCCAGAAGGTGATAGCACGTCACACCGAACGAATAAATATCACTACGTTGATCGACCTTCTTTCCCTGCACTTGTTCGGGACTCATATATAAAGGCGTTCCCATCGTCACGCCTTCCTGGGTCAGGTTCATTTGATCTCCGCCCAGTGTCAGTCGAGCCAGACCAAAATCTGCAATTTTGACCACACCTTTTCGCGTGATCAAAATATTTTCCGGCTTGATATCTCGATGCACAATGCCTGCCGCTCCCGCTTTTTGTAACGCGGAGGCAATTTGACGCATGATATGAAGCGCGACAGAAATTTGAGGGGGGCCTTGCCGGGTAATAAAATCTTTCAGGTTCGTCCCCTGAACATATTCCTGAGCAATATAGTGATAGCCATCTGCACTGCCGATTGTATAAACCTGCACGATGTTAACATGATTCAAATTCGCAGCTGCCATCGCTTCGGTTTTGAATCTTTCGAGGTAAATAGCGTCCGCGACAAGTTCCTTCTTCATCACTTTAATCGCAACATGACGATTTAATGCCGTTTGCTGAGCCAGGTAAACATTCGCCATTCCCCCTTTACCCAAGCGTCTCAACAGCCGAAACTCGCCGAGAACTCTTCCAGAAAGTTCTTCCTGGGCTTTCTCCGTCCCCTTGGCTTTTTCTCGATGCTCAGTCGTTTGTTCGTTGGCTATTGTCTCTTTCCCACGATCATCTGAGGGAACCGGAGACTCAGAAGAATCATGACTCGAATTCGTAGGATTATCACTCACAGCTTACCTTCCTGAAAATCAAAACAGACCCTCGCATCTTAACCGCTCAGGCAGGTCAGAAACAATTGTATCTGACAATATTCAACAGGGAAAAGAAATTCAACAAGGAAAAGAAAAGTAGGTTAGGCTTTCCAGCCTGATGAAGGTCGTCTCCATGAGTCTCACTTTTTACTCGAAAAAACGGTGCATGACCGTCTCAGCCTGTTCGTATAGTGAAAAAGGTGGGTGCACCTTGGGGTTTGTGATGTCATACAATTTGTAGCACGCATCCCGGCGTGACATATTACAAGCATCTTGCAAAAGAGTATTTCTGTTGAAGTGCCTGGAAAAACAGGGGCAAAGCCCCGGATGTTTGCCTAGCCCAGCCCAACGGGCTGGGTTCTGACAACCCCAAAAACAGAGGGCCAACGGCTCGGTCATTTGACCAAATGGGTAGCCTTTTTTCAACATTTTACAAATGGCCGGACCGTTGGTCCTCACCGTCCTATCACACCTGCTGACCCAGCCCGTTGGGCTGGGTCAGGTAAATTGCTGGGCCTTTGGCCCGGAACAACTGGTTCATTCTGATAGCCAGAACTAAAATCAAGAACTAAGCAAACACTTCTTTCACAGAGCCGCGCAAACCCCAATGTGCACCCGGAAAAGGTGCATCGTGACACATCCTGCAAAATAATTTCAGGCTTATTGCTGAACCAGTTTGCTTGTCGATGCCAACGCGTACAGAATGCCTGCAATCACGGCGATAATCAAACCGAACCAGGCCAGCG
>JAJRTM010000505.1 GCA_024278285.1 Planctomycetota bacterium | reverse complement strand
TGTGCTTTTTTACGATCCGACTGAAATTATGTGCTTCATATTTACTCCCAGGGCATTGGCATAAGACAATAGAAAAGACCCCAATGATTGTTATGAATCGTCTGCTTCAACTTTATGTGTTAATGGCTGCCTGCCTGTTTTCAACAAGTCCGCTGTTCTCTGCTGATAAAGAACTATGGTTAGATGATCGCTGCAAGCCTATGCCCACTGATTTATTAGTGCCATTTGTACGATTAACCGATCATTCAATCTTGGCGATTGGAAATAATGCCACTTACGTTAGTGATGATGATGGTCAAAGTTGGTCAGAACCTCGTACACTGTTTGATCAATCGAAAAAAATAAAAGTGAGCAATGAACGGGCAATGCTGCGTACGAAAAATGGAACAATCATTCTCGCCTACATGAACGTGCTTGATCGAAAATGGGCTTGGAGTAACAAGCTGCACGATTCCCCAGGGGCAAGGCTTCCCACTTATGTAATGCGAAGTCTGGATGACGGAAAAACCTGGCAAGATATCCAGAAGGTACATGACGATTATTCTGGAGCGGTGCGCGATATCATCCAGACAAAACAGGGGCGTATCATTTTCACCGCGATGAAAATGCAGCACAACCCTGGTCGCCATGCAGTGCTGACATATTCATCTATCGATGATGGAAAATCCTGGTCCCCAAGCGGATTGATTGATCTGGGCGGAAGGGGGCATCATGGTGGGGTAACCGAACCTTCTCTGACCGAACTGAAAGATGGTCGGCAGTGGATGTTAATTCGGACCAACTGGGGAGAATTCTGGTCTGCTCACTCTTACGATGGCGGAAAGTTCTGGCGCACCTTAAAGCCTTCAGGTATTAAGTCTTCCAGTGCTCCCTGTCTGATAAAAAGATTGAAAAGCGGTCGGTTGCTATTGTTGTGGAATCGTCCCGTGCCGCAAGGCAAGGAAAGTTGGCCACTAAGCGGCGGCGATGGATTATGGTCCGAAACTCCCGTGAGTAATTTTCGTGAAGAGTTATCGCTTGCCCTTTCAGCAGATGAAGGAAAAACATGGACCAAGCCTGCTGTTATCGCCCGTCAATCAGGCACCTGGCTGGCTTACCCTTATGCGTTTGAACAAAAGCCGGGAATCATCTGGGTCACAACAATGCAAGGAAAAGTTCGTGTGGTCATTAACGAGCAAGACTTCCTGAATGAGAAATAAGAACCAGGATCGAAGTTGTTACACGAAGTTATTATACAATGACCGATTCCGATTTCCCGAACAGTTCGTTATCAGCGAGCCAGTCATCACGTGTGTAGTGAATAATGGATGTATCTGTTTCCTGGATTTCGATGGCCTGCAAAGTAAAACCGAGATCGGTAATTTCAGTGAAAAGTAAATGCGACAAATTTTCCACACTTGTTGGACGATCAAAAATCTTTAATCGTAATTCTTCGCCGGTCCGCTGCATGTGAGAAACGAGCGTTTCGTACATGGTATCGTTTTTGTTGATGAGCATCGAGTGATCGTACTCCGTTTTGATTAGCGGTTCAATTTTCTCATCGAACTCACCAAACAGCGTACTGATATCGCCCTGCCTTACGACATGAAAAAAACATTGCACGCCATAGCGGTGACCATGTAAATTGCAACACTTATCAGTCAGTTCTTCGTTGCGATGCGCTGCATAAAACTTGTACGTTTTTTTGATAATCATTGAATTCACATCCTCTTATCATTCTCTTTTCCGGTAATTTATTTTAATGATTATTTCTCTTCGTTCCCTTTTGACCTGAGAATAGAATTTAATTCTGTCATTTGAATACGAAGTTCATGTAGTTCAAGACGTATTTGGTCAAGTTCTTCGTTTTGCTGTGTCTCTCCAGGTTCCAGTAACATTGTGGCAACGAATCCGGTATAGGTCGCGAAAATCGCAACTCCCAGGGTCATTAAAATCATTGCTACGGTACGTCCGCCAGTTGTGACGGGAACATAATCACCATAGCCAACAGTAGTCATTGTAACAACAACCCACCAGATCGCATCTCGACCATTGTGAATACTCGACCCTTGAATGCCTCCCTCAAAAACAAGCACTGCCACAGAACCGGTTAATACCGTCGTCACCGTCACCAAAGTTGCCAGCGAAAGAGCAAATTCAGAACGTGACGCAGACATGCGATTGGCAAGGTTACGGATCGAGCGAATCCCCTTGAGAATACGCAAGACCCTTGCCAGACGCCCAATACGAAATGCCTCGATAGCCGGGATGCTCGAAAGTAAATCGAGCCACCCCCATGTCAGCAGATATTTCATTCGGTTTTCTGCGATGAGTAACCGCAAGGCAAAATCGATTAAAAAAACCATGCAGATGATAAAGTCAACCGTCTGTAAAACATAAAGAATATCATCACTGACAGGAAAGAACATCTCTTCCGCAAAAATAACCAGTGCCAAGATGCACAACCCCAGAATAAATAATTCATAAGCGGGGGAGTTGATAATAGTCGGGTTCTTAAATTTATCGATACGACTCATTGAGAAAACCTATTGAAAAAACATGTCCCACACAAATTCTCTTACGGAACCATTTACATAAATGGGCATGGTGGATTCAATTCTGATATACAGTCTTCCTACTTTTCTTGAAAGAGTAAAAACATAAAAAAGAAGATTGGAAATCTCTGTAGCTGTTTTATTTGGCTTCTTTTGAAATCGAATAGTGAGAGGGGAGGGGGACTATCTTTTAGCAGCCTGCCCCGGCTTAGCGGGAACCAAATAAGTATTACCGCAGAGAATCGCAGAGGAAAAAGAGTTTCTTTCTGCACAGTGTTGCTGAAATAAGAAAAAGATTGTTTAACGGCAAGCCGAAGGCGACTGCGTAAACGGCTCGCAAATATTTAGAAAAACAGTTTTTGGTTACGGCTATCAGAATGAACCAGCCGTGCTGGGAGAACTTCTATTCATTCAAATAAAAAGTTTGAACGGAGGGTAGACATTCTTGTCTGCCTTGAATACGGGATGCTCAAACGCAACAGACACCGAATGTCTGTGCTCCGTTTTGAATTGACCACAAAATTCACGAAATAGACGAAAAGAAAATGACATCTATCCCCATACCAGAAAACTTTTTGTAATTATCGTTAAAGCAAATTGAAAAAGAGACGACCATTTGATCTCAATCTCAATCGAAGTCCCAGACAGCTAGCGATGGAGTATCGTAGCAAGCAAAAGCATCGTCCATTTATAATTATGAACGATGCGCGAGGATTTGTGTGATTTCGCTGCGGATCGAATTTGTTGCCGGGTAGTCGATGTAATTGAATTTCGGCAGCGGGGCAGGAGTGATAAACCAATCGCCTGCTTTGTCTCTGTAAACGGGGAAAATCCGTGTTGAATTTTCTTCCCAATTTATTCTGGCAGGTTGCAGGTTTATTTTTTTATTGATCAGCGATTGATCAAACGGTTCACCTCGGGTTTGTTTAAGCTCCAGTATCTCCACCGTCCCTTTTTGTGGATCGATGATACGTGCTGTCAGAATGAACTGCGAGTTGAGAATTTGTGCCCGGTTCACCGTCACCGGGTTAGCCGTCCATAAGGATAGAACAGCCAATACAGTGAGCCAAAAGATCGCCAACGCGATGGCGGGAAGCAACTGGTAGCGAATACTTTTCTTCATCGGGCTTTCAGCAGATACGGAACCGGCTGCCATGCTGATCTTCCCCGAAAGTAAATGCGAACTGCCTACTGTCTCTCCAGCTTAAAATTACTCAGCGAGCCTTGAATGCTTCGCTGATATCGATTTCGTAATCTTCAACAAACGCTTTCTCGAAATCGTAAATATCGACAAAATCGCAAAGCTGATCCCGCTCGGTTTTTCGCATTTCGCCCCGTTCAATCAGATCGAAAACGATGCGTCCGAAATCTTCTGTACTCTCTACGCCCCAATATCGAAAAACGGTTTGTGAAAGCAATCCGTATTTATCAAGGGCAAGCTGGCGAACGCCGTCCAGTAATTCCTTACCGGAAATATGAGCTGAGTCTTCATCAACCCCTTCCAGCACCACGCCGCGGTTTAATGTTTCCTGCGTAAATCGCAACGCTTCGAAAAGAAATTCGTAAGCATTGCGGTGATACCGCTTCTTTTCATGAAGAACATTGCTCGATACAGTCATCTGTT
>JAJRTM010000504.1 GCA_024278285.1 Planctomycetota bacterium | reverse complement strand
ACGTGGTATGAGAGTCAATGTCGCCGGCATTTTGCTCAAGTGAACTCCTTTGAAAGAACACTATAGCAAAGTATAGAAGAGCTACTACCGCAAAAATGACCATACTACTAATGAAGTTCCTGAAATTATTATACATATCTTATCTCCTAATTCCTAACGATGCTTGGAAGGAAGGTTTGATACCCACTCCACAATTCCCAACCATTGTGTGCAGGAATACACGGGGCAGGGTCTACGTGACCGTCAGGGTGCGTCATGTTTACACTGTCAAAGCACCACGATGTCTAAGGGTCTGTCTAAAGTAGTCCCCGACGTTTTAGCTTTCGGAGACGATATCTTGACTGGCGGCCACATTCTCGCACCCCCTGTCGTCTCGAGAGCAGTAAACACGTAAGGAAAATCATTGCGTCCCATATCTTGGGTCCATACAATGCCACAACCATTGCCGCCGCAAAAGATAGCTTGAAATACATTCTCCACAATCGTTTTATCTATCCGATAGCCATAGTTTCCACCGCTTTCGAGTAGTCTCGTCGTATCCTCATTGAAACTACTGGAAGTGGTTGTTGCATATGAGTAATAAGGACGCAGTTGACAAGTTTGATTGGCATAACAAGTCTTGATTGGCCCAACTTCGATGAAAACCGCCGAAGCATTACAGTCAAGGCCACCGGAGCAGCGACATACATGTTTGAGTTGGGTTGCAAGCTGGGCTCAACCATGATTAGATCCACTTCGATACCCTTCCATGTGCCAGACTTTTTGACCGCAATTTGAAAATCATAAGCAGCCAATGACGTCATTGTAACGACAAGAACGGATACAATAGCAATACCTACTATTAAAAACGATTTGTGTCGGAGCATAACTTTTTCCTTTTCGGGTTTACATAGAATAAGAATATGACGCTAACGCCCGCGTCAGCGGCGGGCGGCTGCGTCCAACCACCACGGCTTGCAAGACAAACAAAGTGCGGAAATCGCGCCCGCTTACCCACGAGCGAAGCGAGGTCGGCTGAACGCATGGTTAGGCGCTCACCGGCGATGTCCGACAAACACATAAAATGAATCACCCGGCAACAATCTCTTCTTTTGCACTTTTTCAAAACCCGCTGTTTCCATCTGCTTCACCATTTCATCCACATAAGGCAAACGTCCACACCCCGCTGTTGATGCTCCCCACAAGTTGAGCAATTCGCTAAGCGGTTGCCCGCCCTGACAAGCCGTTGTCAATACGAGAAACCCGCCTGGGCTAAGAAGATGGAATAATTTTTCCAGCAGATGCACACGCTTTGCCACTGGAAAATAATAGATATTATTGTACAACGTGACAATATTGAACGCATTATCAAAAGACAACGCCCGAATATCGCCTTGCAAAATACGGACACGCTCTTGCAGTCCCCATTTCACGATATATTCGCGTGCCATTGCCACCACATCATCTTGCATCTCTACCCCAATTGCCGTGAGATGTGGATTATGCTCTACCGCGTATTTAATGTAAATGCCGGAACCACAACCTATTTCCAATAGCCGCACTGCTCTATCGGAAGGAAAAAAAGTTTCAATGACTTCTTGTTGCAAAGGTTCTACGATGCGGGATGACCTTGCAATGATATACCCTTCCTGGTCTTGCAAAGTCCAAAAATCACCCGCTTGCAGCCGCTTAGGCGTATCAGAAATTAATTTGTGATGCAACGTAGTGATTTCCTGGATAATAGCCAACAAGGCATCGTTCTCTGATCGGATCAATTGAACAGAAAACCCAGTCAGAGCATAGCGACCTTGTGCTATTTTCAACACTCTCAGCCGCACGCCAACTAGCAACCAGGCTTCCAAAGCATCACGAGCATCCGGACCTGTGTTCAGCAATTCGGACAATTCATCCAATAATTTAGGACCCGATGATAGATATTCTGCGAGTCCGTATTCAAAAAGTGCCGCAATGTAACTCAGTTTGTAAAATCTATTGGCCCAATTAGACAACTTCAACAAAAGTGCTAATTGGCCGTTTCTTATCAAGCTTACAAGCGTTTTTGCTCGCACGGTAACTCCTTGCCAACGCGCCTAACGTCCTTGCTTCAGCCGCAGCGCCGGAGCGAGCGAAGCGAGCATAGGCGCTGTCGGCTGCAAGCGCTTGTTGGGCGCACCCGGAATCTTGGAAGTCTAATATGCGTAAAGACTTTGGTCAAACGAGTTCTCGCGAATAACCGATGTCAGTCTAAACAAATGTTCGGTTTGAGGAAGTTGCATACTTGCTCCTGTAGAAGCACCAAAACGGTCAGCATACTGACAAAATTCGCGCAATGGCCCATTGCCCCACTTATCAGACGGTACTGAGCCTGGATTTTTCATCAAGTTGTGGATTATTCCCCTGCCACGCACAAATTCGTCAAGGTGATTAGGGTCAAGGCGGTAATACATCGCGATTAACAACAAAGTCCAAAACGGATAGGATGAAGGAAGTTGATTTCGTAACTCGGTGGTAGATTCAGTTAACAATACGTCCATTGCACGCTTGAATTTATAAACAATCTTGAGCATTGTGCGCGGCACTAATAGAGATCGTAGTTCGAGCAACTCGTCTATGCTCCGAACTCCGGGAAAGTCACCGCCACGCAAATTGCGAGCAATCTCGCTGACCCTTTTATAGGGTGTGTTTGCCCCAAATACCTGACGCAGCGCCATCAGTTCCACGTTGGACGCTGTCCCCAATTCGTATTCGCTTTCTACGAGTTTCTCAAGATACCGAAAGCCATAAGCCAGGTCTCTTTCTTCTCCCAAGTATTCTTTGTATCGCCCCACAATCGCACGGGCGGCAGCGATGTGATCCAATGCAAGAACGTATATACATCCTTCAACTAGCAAATGAACCTTAAGCCACTCAAACATTCGCACCATATTTTCGGGGGAGCAACGATCAAGATCGTCGATAAAAATGACCAAGCGATATTCTTTGCTTGCGTCTTGTTTGTAAGCAGCATCCAGAATGGCATTTACCAGTTTTTGCATCTTATCTTTGACTTCATCCACAGCCGGCTTTGACAATGCCGAGTCAACCACTTTATTGTATTCGTCCACAGTTCGGAGAGCCGCTTGAGCCATTTTGCCCAGTGCCGTCACAAGGAATTGTCCACCTGGCATAAGGGCAGGGCCAATTTCTACAAGCAGGTCCAGCAGAGAATCTGCGATTTCTTTGTAGATTTTCGTATCAGACACCAAGGGGTTCCGACCCGGAAACTGTTTCTCCAAGTTATATAGAGATTTGATCAATCCCGGCGCTAACCCGCCTTCCATTTCATAGAGCCAGGGATTGAAGACGCAGACGATGACTTGTTTACTATCTTGATTGCCAGCCAAAAGTTCTTTTATCACCTGGCTGAGTAAGTAGGATTTGCCGGCACCCCAAGAGCCGTAGACACCAATAACACGAGGTCGCTTGTTGCCACGGATTTCACCTGCTATTGTTTGGGCTATAATCTTACGCCCTAAATCATCCTGCAAATCATCTATCTGTTCGACCCGGTGATCAAATCTTGGATGTAGACTTTGCACTACATATTTATTCATCATCTGACCTCACAATCTTTGAACAATTTTTCTCAACACCGAGGCCACTCCTGGATTCTCGGACGCAATTCTGAACAATAACTCGCCATCATTTTGAAGCAAAGATGAAAGAACTTCTGAAAGCGATGCTTCGCCTTGTTCCTGTGTTTCGATCTTTTCCCCTGTCATCAAGGCGGCTAGGCTCAGCATTGTAGCAATGGAAGGTTCTCTTTGCCTTACTTCTGGCAGGCTACTTAATACTTTCAACGCGTCGCCATATCTGTGTTGAGCCATCAAGATTCGAGCGCGTGCTTCATATATTTCCCAAACGGCGTGATTAGGGTTGCCTGTGTAAAGCCTTTCAGCCAAATCCAAATACTTCAGCGCTTGTTTCAAATAATCATCCTTTGCTGATGGTGACTGTTCAAGGGTTTGCCCATCAGCGCCAAGCGAAGTAGAAGATGGTGAAGATGGTGTTGCACCTGCTTGTTCTTGATACAACCGTGCAAGTTCCGTGGCCAAAACGTACCCATTCTCGACACCCAGTTCGATCCCAAGTTTATAGCGCTCTTCCAGAATCTTGAGCCCTTGCTTGTGATAGGCAACCAGTTGTTCTTGATCTTCGATTTGTTCCAGTGGGGTACTGTCCACCAAAACTCTGCGGTAACTCCGCAGAATATCCATCAAACCATCCCGCTTGACCCATTTCAGGCCTTCATCCAGCAACTTCAGGCCCATTTGTGGATTGCAAAGCTCTACAGCGTGATAAATAGCACCATACACCCAAAAACGCCAGTAAGGGCCAGTCACTTCCCTGGATATTTCGCTTAGCCTTTGCCAAATCTCCTGCGCCTTTTCAATATCGTAGTGACTGGTGTGCCGGTATTGCAATTCGTCACATAAGAGGTCAACATTGTCTGGCCATTCCCGCAACCCTGCTTCGACAAATGCTAATTGCGCTATTCTGTGCCGGACTCTGCCCGCGACCATTGCTGCGTTATGCCACAAATCAGGCGAGGCAGTGTAATTATCAAGACCTTCTTCAAGAAGACGGTCGAAAAGTTTCCTTGCCTGTTCTGGGTCCGTGTATTCGTACCGCTCAACTTGGTAATAGAAAGGCCACAATGATTTACGCTTGCGGGTCTCGGAAGTATCCATAGGGTGTTGCAGGTTAACATCACCTAATCGTTCAGGCTCAGGAACTGGATAGTCAGATAAAGATTTTCGATTTGATTTGTGAATTTCGTCAGACATAGTGAAATATCTCCTGAGTTGTACGCTGGTGCGCCCAACGGCTTAAGGATTGATGTGGTGCGGCCAGCACGCGCCAAGACCGGGTTGAACGGAGGTAAAAAACATGATCCCCAACCGTCGTGAGCAGAAGAAGCCGCCACATAATCTCTTGTTGAACTGAGCCGAACAGCGGGCCCTGCTTGCTTTGGGGATTAAGGCGAGAAATTCGTCCTTGCCTGAGGGT
>JAJRTM010000503.1 GCA_024278285.1 Planctomycetota bacterium | reverse complement strand
TTTGAAATAATTGGGTAGCCCATCCGCTTTTAGCGGTTGGGTTGCGTAGCAACAAGACGAATGCGCCATGTGGTCTCCAAGATTATTGGAAGCTCAAATTAAATCTAACTCACATGGCGCATTCATCTTGTGCCTGACGGCACCCAACCACTAAAAGTGGTCGGGCTACCCTGATTCATAAATTATCGTTCCGGTTTATCCGGGTTAGGCTTTCCAGCCTGACATCATTACGCACAAACTTTTCGAGAAAAAAAGTCCGTTCGCTGGTAAATCAAAAGGTGAGCATCATGGAAACCACATTCATCAGGCTGTAAAGCCTAACCTACTTTGGTTCCGGCAATCACGTTCCGGCCTACATCTTACATAAAACCATTTTAACAATCATCTATTCGCAACAGATAATACAGCATCGCTCGCTTTCTCCGTAACCTCCGATTTTCACAACGTAGCAAACCCTACTTTGTGTTATGAGATCCTCTAAAAATTCAAAGGGAGCACAGACATTCTTGTCTGTCGTTGTTTGAGTCACTTGTTTTGCAGGCAGACAGGAATGTCTACCCTCCAGTCAACAGAGTCATTTTGAATTTTTAGAGACCCCCTTATATTATTCAGTCAGATCCAGGCAAACCATTCGTGTCATATCGCGCAGAATCAACCGCCCGCCCGCCATCGCCATCGGGCCCCAGGCGTCGTGTCCATCAGGAAGGACTTCGTGTTGAGCCAATCGCTTATAGCCGGCTGTTGTCGCCTTGGCCAATGTCAATGTCCCCTTATCATTCAGTGCCAGCATTAAGTCTCCAGCAAACAGATACGGCCCATGACCGAATCGGTCCGAGCCGCTGTCCCAGACTTCTTTTCCATCCAGATCAAGACAGAGCATTTGACCGCGACCACGTTTGCGCACGCCGAACAAATGCCCTTCACGAAAAACCGGTGTTTGTTGTTCAGAATTAAATTTCTTGGGCGACAGCTTGTACGCGACCTCGGCTTTGATTTGACCGTCTTTCTTATTGAGCTTTAACATGAGGCTGCCAATTTTATTGCCGTATCCGCTCGACAAGAAAATTCTTCCTTCCGGCAAGATGACCGGCGAAGGGCTTGTCGCAAATTGTTCCGGCCATTCGGTGCTATCCCAAAGCAGCGAACCATCATCGGCTGAAATTCCAGCAACGCCACCACTGCCGCAGTAGACGTAACTCCGTTTCCCTTCAAATTCCATCGGAACGATTGAGACATGTGTCATTTTCCAGCCGCGAGGATTCGGGCTTTGCCAGATGATTTCGCCTGTTTTGTAATCAAGAGCCATCAGCATCGCTTTGCCGCAAGGGGCGACAATCAGACGATCCTGATCCACCAGCGGACACTGCCCGGCATACCACTGCGGCACTGTCGTACCATGTTCAATAACCAGATCAATCAACCAGTGAGACTTTCCGGTGAACGCATCCCAGCAAGCAAGTTGGCATCGCGGCCCAAGTGTAATGACGTAATCATCCACAACAAGCGGCGTGGTTCGCGAGAGTCCATGATTGCGAGTCAACAGAATAGGATAGCTGTTTCGCCAGATTTCCCGGCCATCGTCCAACGAAAGACAAAGCAGCGTATCGGCTGCGGCCTCTTCATCGTAATCTAAGATGTAGACCCGCCCCCGGCTGATGGCGGCTCCTGCATATCCTTCTCCCAATTCCAACGACCAGAGAACCGGCGGCCCATCTGCTGGCCAGCTACGGGCCAGCGGAACGGTTTCCGTACTGATAGAATCGCGGTTTTCCCCTCGAAAGCCGGGCCATTCGCCGACAACTTTGGAAGGAATGCCATCCCCTGAAATCGGTTCGCCCGGAACAGGGGCCAATTGCTCGTTTGCTTGACCGGACTGATCCCCCGTCGGTGCATCAAGCCCGGGAACTCGCGCATGAAATTCGCGCGAGGTTCCAGTCTGAACCCAGTTCGCGATTAACACGACGCCGAGAACAGCGACTAATGTCGGAAGGATGGTATCGGTTGCTTGAATCTTCATTGAACTCATTGACCAATGCAATACAAGGCTTTGTAAGTACGGATAAATATCTGACGATCAGAAAATGCCGGCGTTGAGTTGCATGTCTCCTCCAAATCGTTACGAGAGACTTCTTCGAGTTTCTCCGGATTCGGTTTGAAAACAACCGTTGTTCCTTTCTGTGTCGTGGCATAAAGATTTCCATCAGCCAACACCATCGAGGACCAGTAGTTACCGCTTGCAGCTCGTGCAGCCCAGGCTTTCTTACCGGTTGCTGCATCTAGGCATTCGAGTGTACCGGGACTTGAATTCGGTCGATAAACATATTTCCCTGAAAAGATTCCCGTCCCCACACTGGATGGATTTCGCTTGTTAAGCCAGAGGCGATTCGATTCAGTAACGTCTCCTTTGCCACCAATTTTGAATCCGAATGCCGGTCCTCGCAAATCGGCCATCACGATACAAACGCCGTCCGCGATCAGAGGTGACGAACTGACCGCATCGTAACGGCTGCCACTCACCCCTTCACTCCACCAGATTATTTCACCGCTTTTAGGATCATAACTGTTCACTCGCGTTGCGGTGGAATGAATAATCTGATCTGCCCCATCCACACGAGCAATAACAGGCGTACTCCAAGAGCCGACATCGTTCGGCTTTTTATCACCCTGGTAAACTTCGTCTTTTTCCCAGAGAGTTTTACCGGTAGATAATTCAATCGCTGTCAGAAAAACACGCTCCCCCGGACCGCAATGCAGAATCACTTTATTCTGATAGATAATCGGGGATGAACCGTAACCCCAGATATGCTTGAAAGTCCCCAGCTTCCGGGACCAAAGTTCTTTCCCGGAAAAATCGTAGCAATAAAGCCCCGCAGAACCATGCCAGACAACAACATGCTTTCCGTCAGAAACAGGCGTCGAACTCCCAAACGGATTTTGGCGATGCGTAATATCCTCGCCAAACTTAACGGTCTGCGTCCAAAGCTGTTTCCCGCTTTCCCGGTCAAAGCAGATAAGCCTGCGTTGGTGCCCGTCTTCATCTGCGCTACTCAAAAAGACCCGATCATTCGAAACAATCGGGCTGCCATTGCCGGGCTCAGATAACTCGACTCTCCATTTCACATTTTTTTCTTTTGTCCACTCTGTAGCATAGCCACTTCCAACTGCCACACCGTTCCCCTGTGGCCCACGAAACGCTGGCCAGTCCCCAGCACTTGCCGAGACGCAAGTCAATAGTGAGACTACACAAAAGAAAAACCGGTTCTGCATTATGAATGCTCCTATCGTGTTAGGAAAACGTCTCTGTACACATTTTCAACTCGTACGACAGGCAGAGTGGGATGCCTGGGACGATACTTGATATTCGAATCTTATTATACAGATTATTCAATATTTAACCAACCAATTGCAACCCTGCAGTCAGATGATTGCTCAACCCAGCACGGCTGGTTCATTCTGATAGGCGCAACCAAACTGATATTTTTCTATCATTTGCGAGCCGTTCGCAAACTTTTACCGTTAGTAATACAGATGTATTATTGCACCTGCTGCAACCAAATGGATACCATCGAAAATTGCAACAAGCGAAAATAAGGGACCAGTAGCCATGCTGGTCAGCACGACGGCAGGCTCACCCATTCTGTATCAGTGGTTCCTGGAGTTCCCCAAGAATAGTGCGCTCGGATAAGAGTGTAAACTATATTTAGGAGGACTCATAATGAGCAAGAAGCAAACGGTTAAGCAGTCAAAGCGGACTCGACGAACATTCAATTCAGAGTTCAAAGTTAGTGCGGTGAAGATGGACCCTGCACATGATCACAGGGCCTGCGAGGCGGCTCGTCAATTGGATATCAATCGAATCTTCTGGGACGTTGGAAGGAGCGCTTATCAGCAAGTGTTGAAGGATCATGGAATTGTTTGCAGCATGAGTAGAGTAGAAAGGGAAATTGTTGGGAGCAACTGAGGTCGCCGAACGAATAGCGAGGCTTTTGTTCTGATTCATCTTCAACCCCTACCGATTGCGTTATGCTTCTGCTGCGATTTGCTCCATGATTTCGTCGGGGATGTTGAAGTTGGAGGTGACGCTTTGGATATCGTCGTTTTCTTCGAGGGAGTCGATCAGTTTGAGAACCTTCACGGCGTCGTTTGCACCCAGTTCGACAGTATCTGAAGGGATGCGGGAGATTTCTGCGAGGGATGGTTTGAGGTCCGCTGCTTCGATTGCTTTTTCGATTGCCTGGAAATCTTCTGTTTGACAGTAAACTTCGTAACTCCCTTCGACCGTTTTAACATCGTCCGCGCCGGCTTCCAACGCCAGATCCATCAACGCTTCTTCTTCGATGGAATCAGCGGGAATAATAAAAATTCCTTTTCGTTCGAACATCCAGGAGACACAGCCGGTCGCGCCAAGATTTCCGTTGCGTACTTCAAATATCTTGCGAACTTCACTCGCGGTACGGTTGCGGTTATCGGTTAAAATATCACACATAATGGCAACCCCAGCCGGGCCGTAGCCTTCGTAGAGAAGTTCTTCATACGCAACGCCACCGGCTTCGCCTGTTCCTTTTTTGATGGCTCGTTCGATGTTATCGCGGGGCATACTGCTCTTGCGAGCTTTGTCGATCGCGTATCGCAGCGCCAGATTCATATCGGGATCGCCTCCCCGTTGAGCCGCGACGATAATGGCTCGCGAAAGTTTTCCGAACAGTTTGCCTCGAACTTTATCCGCTCGACCTTTTTTGTGGGCAATGTTCGCCCAATGGGAATGTCCTGCCATCAATCTCTTCCGTTGTTATTTATACCGTAGGATGGCGTGCTTGCACCCATCAAAAACGGTTGCCACTTAAAATAAGATGAACGCTGATAAAAT
>JAJRTM010000502.1 GCA_024278285.1 Planctomycetota bacterium | reverse complement strand
CCCAGCCGACTCCCTTTTCAAATCATCATCTTTCGGATTCTCCCTGCATGGATAATCATAATTCAGAAATAGAGCCAGAAAAGGAAGTTGAGCAATCCGATTCTACAAAGCAGGTTGCAGGTGAAACAAGCAGAGCTTTGCTGACGCGTAACGATCAGAAAATCGTGGCTGCGGTTTGTCTGTTTCTGCTTTTATGGGCGAGCTGGCGGTGGGTCGATCTTTCCCGCTGGGGGAACGAAGAGATTGAAATACGCAACCTGACTGCCATGAAGACTTCTTATTTGATCGATATCAACGAAGCGAACTGGCTTGAGTACGCGATGTTGGACGGAATTGGAGAAGTGCTTGCCAAGCGAATTATTGCATACCGCGACGAACAGGGCCCGTTCGCTTCGGTACAAAATTTGAGAAACGTAAAAGGGATCGGAAAGAAAACATTCGAAAAAATCGAACCGCATCTGTTGCTGCGGAAACCTTCAGGAAAACTAAACAGTAAAATCCGAGAGTAGTTGCATGAGTGATGTCCAACAGACCTGGATGCAGAACGTCTGTTTGGAAAAACTTAACCCAGCGTAGCCTGAATGAAAAAGCTCTTCGCTTTATCTCGCAGGCCTCCCTAGAAGTGTACTGATGCCCACAGGAAGTGCTGGAATTTTACTTTTTCTACCGTTATTACAATTTTTATGTAGACAGGCGAGACTGTTTCGCGTTTCAATTGGGAGGAGTGTTTTTTATTTACGCAGCATTTAAAAAAGAGTCCTCTTCACTTGGCGGATATTTGCATAAGTGATTTTATGTTGGTAGACTAAAGCTACGTTGATATTTGAGAAAGCGGCAAGGCGCTAGCCGCCGGTATTGCGTTTTGCTTGTGGTGGATCATTTCCTGCGATGTTTACTGGCGGCCTATCGCCTTGCCGCTGACAATAAAATGAAAATAGACCGTTAATCGTATCACTCTGGAGAGAAAAGATGCCTGCACTTCAAATAAGAAAACAAAACCATCGCCAGGGGTTCACGCTGATTGAATTGCTTGTCGTGATTGCGATTATCTCGATCCTTGCCGCACTCCTGCTCCCCGCTGTCCAACGCGCCCGCGAGGCAGCACGGCGGTCTTCGTGCATTAACAATCTGAAGCAGTTGGCCTTGGCCGCCCACAACTATGCCGATGCCCACGGCACCTTCCCTTCCGGCTATATCCGACCACCATTTGGTGACGTCAACAACAATGGAATTCCGGATGTTAACGAAGATATTGATACGGATGGATTTATTGATGGGACTAACCTTAATTATGTTGCATTGGAGGCTCAATTCAATCTGAGTCTCCCCATGAATTTTAATGAACCAGCCATTTTTAACCTCGATGGCAGGCCGAATTATCAAGTGACACGGTGGAATATCGATAATTTGTGGAGTTGGCAGGCGTTAATGCTTGCCCAGATAGAAGCAGATGTCAAAACGGGTATCGATACCCGGAACTTCAAGATTGGTCCTGCTGGTGCGCCGAATGCCAATAATCTTGCTGGAATTAAAATTGAGTTGGGCAGCTATGTTTGCCCCAGTGCAGTTCTTCCCACCACTCGCCCACAAGGTTTTGCTTTTTCCACTTATCGCGGTGTTGCCGGGCGAGGGAATGCACCAACTTCGTCTGGTGGACCAATAAATAATGGAATGCTGTATCGCAACAGTGCCGTTTCCTTCCGTGATGTTCCTGATGGAACCTCGAACACGCTGTTTATGGGCGACTCTCTCTTTGGTTTTTGGGGGGATGGGCTAAGTTGTTGCACCTTTAATACACACCAGAACGATAATAGCTCCAGGACTTTTGATGACATTTTGGCAGGCACTGGTCCTTCCTCTTCAGGGGGCGGGAATGAAGTCTTCACTTTTGGAAGTTTTCACGATGGCATCGTCATTTTTGCAATGGTCGATGGCTCGGTTCAATCGATAAGCAAAACAATCGATAAAAGAACTCTTGGTAATCTTTCAACACGCAACGGTGGGGAACGGATTGATAACTTTTAGAGTTGGATAAAAATCGTAGGGTCCGTAGGGTGTGCTGTGCACACCAATCGTTTGAGTTTGATCTTCCGGTCCTGCTTCTTTACGGATTTATTTTCGTAAGAATGCTACAACACGAAAATACCATTGCGGTGTGCACAGCACACCCTACTACTTGGCTATTGTGGACCAAGCCCTACTGTACGGTTCATCTGAGATCAAAAAAGAGCACACCAATGTTAATTGGCGTGCTCTTTTTGTTTACCACATTCTATTGAATCTGACCTTTAACGGGGGCGATTCATTTTCTCGCGGCGTTCTGCTCGTCGGCGGGCCCGGCGGGCCGTTTCACTCGGCTTTTCGAAATACTCTCGGCGACGCATTTCCTTTTTGATTCCGCTATGTTCAACCAATTTTCGGAAACGTTTCACCGCATCATTCACCGATTCGCCATCACGAAGACGCAACTTTACCACGCAAATTCACCTCCCCTCAAGGGTCTCAAAATTAATCATCTCTTCTTGATATCGAAACTTTCACAAGCTTCGATCAAGCGATTCTTGCTCAATTTCCCAATAAATGCAAGCTCCAACAGAGGTAACTACTGCTAAAAGAACTCATTTCCAATGTTTTTCCACCTGACGCATAAGGACATTCTGTTATCTGCATTGTATATTGGCTACCGGGCATGCTTACCAACAATTGTTGCGAATTCCTTATGGAGAGACATGATGAATATAAAACTGCTACTGAGTTTCTCAATTTGCTTCTCAATTCTGACCAATTCAGAACATTTAATGGCTCAACAATTTCAGTTGAAGCGAATTCAATCCTCGGCAAAACAGGGGATTTCCCAGGCGGTTGTTGTTGAAGGAGCCGAGTTGATTCATACCGCACAGCTTCTGCCAACCAATTCACTTGGCGTCATTCAGGCAACTTCCACCGCTGACCAAACCGCAGTTCTTTTGAAATCGTTGGAAAGAATTCTTGCAAAAACTGGGATATCGAAAAGTAATCTTGTCAAATTGAACGTCTATCTGACAACAGACTCCGACTGCTTGGTTGTCACCAGCAGTTTGAATCATTGGCTTGAAGAAACGGATTTGCCTGCTATTTCTTTTGTACAAACACGCTTGCCAAACTTGAAGGCAAAAGTAGCGTTGGATGCAGTTATCGCTTCCCCCAAAACGGCCTCGCGAAAATGTTCTGCTATCAGCATATTGCCTCGCGGCGATGTTGTTTACGTTTCTGGACAAGCGGAAAAAGGAGACTTGAAACAGGCAACCAGACAAACACTCGAAAGCCTGCTGCGTTCCATCCAGCAGATGCAATTGAATCGCAGCAATATCGTTGCGATCAAATGCTTCGTTCCCTCGATGGAGCAAATTGGAATTGTTGATGACCAGATCGCAGAATTCTTTGACGGCGAATCAATCCCTGCGGTTTCTCATGTGGAATGGATCGCAGGTTCAACACACCCGATTGAAATTGAAATGATCGCTTCAGCTCCTGCCAGCCAATCGGAGCAAAGCGTGACTTACTTTACTCCCGAAGGAATGAAAACATCCCCCGTTTACAGTCGAGTGGCTCGCATTCATGGCAACAAACGAATTTATATTTCAGGTTTGTATTCACCCAAGCCGGGAAATGGCGAAGAACAAACCAAAGAGATCTTCAAAACTCTTGGCTCTTTACTGAAACAGACCGGTTCAGATTTCAAACATCTCGCCAAGGCAACTTATTATGTTTCCGATAGTGATGCGAGTTCACAGTTAAATAAACTGCGACCACTGTTTTATGATCCCAAACGCCCTCCCGCTGCCTCCAAAGCAATGGTTAAAGGAGTCGGGAGGCAAGAACGAAGTTTGAGCATTGACATCATCGCCACTCCGATTACAGAATAAATCATGAATAGAGATAGTCAGGCGAACCGGGTCAGTAATGACCCTGGTCACTTTCGATCCTGGGTTGGCTGCCAGTTTTGTAACAGCAGAGTAACCAGGGGGTTAACACCCGGCTCGCCTGATAATATTCTGCCGTTGCCCAGTTAATCTACAAAAGAATTCGCGAATAAAGGTTCAACAGAATGATAAATCGCCGTCAATTTTTGAGTACATCTGCGTTCACGATGGGTGCAGGATTTTCTGGTTTACTGCAAGCAGGATCTCGCCCGATCATCACGAATCCACGGGCAACTGATGGCGATAATTTGCATGAACCAAAATGTGATGAAAAACTGATGCTGAGCGTCGGCATCAAACAAGGTGACCTGCAAGGAAACAGCGAACGCGTTCTGCAAGCCGCGGTTGACTACCTGGCACGCATGGGCGGCGGAACGGTCAAAAT
>JAJRTM010000501.1 GCA_024278285.1 Planctomycetota bacterium | reverse complement strand
AAGCAATATGAAATGGCCTTTCGTATGCAGACCAGTGTGCCGGAGTTAATGGATCTTTCTGGAGAAACGAAAGAAACATTTGAAAGTTACGGCACCAAAGGAGGGGATGGGACTTACGCATCGAACTGCCTGCTGGCTCGCAGATTGCTGGAACAGGGTGTGCGTTTCGTACAACTTTATCATCGAGCCTGGGATCATCACGGCGGCATCAAACGAGCGATTGAAATTACCGCCAAGGAAGTGGATCAGGCAACCGGGGCGTTTCTGCAAGATTTGAAGCAGCGGGGACTGCTTGATGAGACTCTTGTTCTGTTTGGTGGCGAATTCGGTCGCACGCCGATGGCACAGGGATCTGGCAGAGATCATCATATTAAAGGATATTCGATGTTCATGGCTGGCGGCGGTATCCGCGGCGGTTCGTCGTATGGAAATACCGACGAACTCGGCTACGCTGCCCAGGAAAATCCGGTGCATGTACGAGACATTCACGCGACATTATTGCAACAGTTCGGAGTTGATCATCGAAAATTGACTTACAAATTTCAAGGGCTCGATTTCCGTTTAACCGGTGTTGAAGAAGCGAGGGTTCTGAAGGATATTCTTGTTTGAGGTATTCATTTTGAGGCGAGCCGGGTCAGTGATGACCCTGGTTACTTTCGAGTGTTAATGTCTTGACCATTGATCATATTGGCTGCCGGTAATGCTGCAGCAAAGTAACCAGGGGGTTAACACCCCCGGCTCGCCTTGTCGATAAAAGATCCAACCGTTTATGAAATGGAACTGGATGATGCGTTTTATAATCTGTTTACTCTCTGGAATGTTGATCTGCGTTTCCAGCTTATCGACAAATTGCCAGGCTCAACTTCCTCCTGCCCCGCAACTTCCGGAACTTGGAGATGAGTTGTGCACAAAAGCGTTATCTGATCTGGAAGCGGATGATTATTTTGTGCGAAAATCTGCACAGAAATTGCTCTCACAGGGAAGTGCAGAAACCGTTACTGCAATGCTGGGCTTCTTCAAAAAAGCATCTGTTGAAGGAAAAGTACGAGGCTTGCAGGTCGTGATGCACATCCATTTGGAGTTGCTCCGTCGGCAAATGGATGCTCAGGCGCTGAAGGTAAATGAAACAATTGATGAAATCCGCTTAACCGATAACGACCTTTTGGGGCATCGCCTGGATGAATTTAATACGATCCATTATTCGCAGTTTGAACGGACAGCCGCCCGCGCGTTAACACGTCTTAATGCGATGATCGAATATAATTCGGGAATGCGAAAGTATCCGGGGATCAATTCAGATGGATTTGTTGTCGAAATCCCTCAAAATATCTTTATTGGAAGTGACTGGATTGGGACAAACGATGATTTAAGGCATATTGCAGTGCTTCTTAAATATGGAGGTTCTACTATCGGGCAACGTGTTCTCTACCGAATTAAAGGTTGCCCGATTCCATTAAGTTATTTGCAAGATCTTGCAGCCGGGATGCCCAGAGTGGGAACCGGGGAACGTTCCCGAGCCAGGTTGGGAATCAGTACCAGTAGCAGTGGTTTTCAAACCGCAAAAGGTTGGACGATTGGTTCTGTACTCCCCGGTTCAGCCATGGCGCTGGCAGGAATACAACCCGGCGAAACCGTTGTGCGAACTGAATCGAAAGTGATTAACACATTCGACGATCTTGTTAAAAGTCTGGACCCGTATGAACCAGGGGATCGAGTTAAATTCGATATCTTTAATAACAATACGCCTCCAAAAGAAATAGAATTGACCATGCCAGAGAAGCCGGGCAAACTCGGAATTGAAATTGACGAAAGTTTTGAAAACTTCGCGTTGATCAAGTCAATCAAAAAAGACTCGTTGGCAGATAAGGCAGAACTGAACAATCTGTATTGTATTGATCGAATTAATAATATTCCGATTTTCAATGCCAGGCGATTTCAACTCGTCATGAAAGAATTTTCCCCCGGCGATGAAATTAAACTGACCGTTCGCCCACTTAGAAGAGTAACAGCCCGCTTGCGGGGTTGGGTTGGCGCGTATCGGTAACGCTGTTTTCATACATTGAATGTGCCACGTAAAAACTCGTCAACGACTTATTCTTTATGCGGAATAATTATGCTGATATCGATCAGACAAAGTTGTCGTCCGTTGTTGCCATCTACTGCATCGATGCAAACGAATTTCCCATCGCGGCTTAATCGGGGATGCGTATCGACCCGCCATTCTCCGGAATAGATTTTCGGCAGATGAAAATGGCCCAGGTCGATACGGCGTTTTGTGGCGATTTGGTACAGATGCGGTGTTTGAATTCGCTCGGTTCCTTTCGGATAGGTATCGTTTAGAATCCATTCGTTACCGGGCAGATAACTAAGGTGACCGTAGGGATCGAGAACGCCCAAACCGATATTTTCAACTTTACCTGCTTCGCGATCTTCAAACAGAAAATCTCCCCAGGATTTTATCCCACACCAGTCTTTAGCCTGCGAAAGAATGTGCTGGGGATCGCGCCAGATAAAATGTGATGCGTAACCGTTGGGGATGACGATGCGGATATCACTACCATCTGCATTGGCTGTAATCAGACGCGTGAGCCGTTTGCCATCGGGGTATCGCCAGCGGTGCAGCGCAATAAATCGGCTGCCATCCGGATTGAAAAGCAGATGATTAAAATAATGCTTGATGCCCGGCTGGTCATTCGGTATTTCTCCCAGTTTCGCAATTTTATCGAGACTGATGATGAGCTTTGATTCACCCGTTTCCAGATTGATATTAAAAATACCTGTCTCTTTTGGAGCCATCTGATTGGCATACGGGTCTT
>JAJRTM010000500.1 GCA_024278285.1 Planctomycetota bacterium | reverse complement strand
TCAAAACAATGAATCGCCAGGCGTACGGCTACCGGGACGAAGAATACTTCCAACTCAAACTGTACGCCCTCCACGAATCCAAATTCAAACTAATCGGCTAACCAACCCCCGCGCACATAGATTGTCGTTGAACCGCTTTTTTTGGCTGAAGGCCTCTTTCACCATAGCCTGGGGCATCGCCCCAGGAAAAAAAGATCAGATTCACTTATTGGCTGAAAGCCATATTCAACGCTTTTGATTATGGCTTTCATCCAAAGGAACCTATTTTGATCTCTTCCTGGGGCGATGCCCCAGGCTATGATGGGATTGGCCTTCAGCCAATAAGGAAAAGTTTTGAATTACTGGCACATAGAATCCGGTGATTTCGTAACGATACACTGTTTGTTTTCCGCACAGCGGATCCTACTTCGCTCTGTTTTGGGATAATCCCAAGCCCAACGCAGCACGGCTCACAGAGCCATGGCACACAAGTTCGCTATTTATCAGAGAGGTCGAACAAGCTGTTGATTGCATTGGCAATAATGGTTGCAGTCTGCTCGTCGGTCTGGTCAGTTGTATTGATCATTAAATCGAACTGAAGAGGATTGCTACAATCAGCCGCATAGTTTTTTTTGATAAATTCTTTACGCTGAGTATCAATTCGGTGTACTTGTTTTTTTGCTTCTTGTACCGAAATATCTTTGCGTTTTGCGAATTTATCGATTCGTACTTTTTCAGAGGCGATTAACCGTACCGAAAGCCCTTTTTCGCGGGGAAGAATGAAACCGGCTCCGCGTCCAACAATCACCACATTGCCATGAATGGCTGCCAGCAGAACCAACCGGTTTAATTGATGCAAATAAGCTGGTTGTGAAAAGTCTCGATCAAGAATTAGCGATGAAAAGAATTCTCCCACAAGAGCAGAGTTCTTTTCATCAAGATTTTCTACAATCATTTTAGAGACATCGTATTTCTCAGCGATAAAATCGACAATCTGTTTGTCGATCACTTCCCAGCCCAATTTTTCTCCTACCAATTGAGCGATATGGCTTCCGCCCACACCTGCCTCGCGAGAGATCGAAATAAACGGCCCCAATTGATGATGAAGATTCAGGCGATCTGTGAATTCATCAAATTGTCGATTACTGATCCACTCAGAAAGATAATTCTCTGCCTGTTGTTCGGTTTGGGGATCTTGTGATGTCATGATGGCTTCCTTCTTGCTGTGAATTATTTGGTTGATGTAACTGCTACAGTTTTTATTTTTCGTCGCTCGTCGGTTCTTTGACAGTCTCGGTGAGAACAAACTGTGAGGGATTTTCCAGAAACTGTTCCTTGTTTTCTTTGGTTAAAAAATAGTACCGATGCCCCTGGTATTCGCAGTCTGCATCACAAATTAATTTCGATACCCTTAGACCGGCAACCGGTTCTGTCACCACATTAGCTTTTTGATATTGATCTGCAAATTCAAGCTCCAGATAAGTTTTGGTAAATTCCAGCAATCGATCTTCCACCCAGGAGGCAATTGTTTGATCGTCAATCGAATCGAGCGGAACTTCCAGTTGGGCATGCTTATTATACTGAATGAAGATGGGCAGAATCTCAAGATCGTAATGAACCAGTAACTTCTTAATTTCCTGATCGTGGGCGAGACTCATTCGTAATGTTGTTCTTGCGGGAAATCTCGCTGTATGGGGGAACTCGAGCACAAGAGTTGTCAGATCTCGGCTGTCTCTCTCCAGAAACTCTGTTTTACCGAAAACCGATACCAACTGCTGCATTCTGGGTAAAATGATTTCCTCGATAATTCGCTGCGACTCCCGATTACTTTTTTCGTGCCTGGTTTTGAGGAGTTCAAAATCCTGTATCTTCTCCTTGCGCAGCTTCTGGATTCGCTGCTCGGATGCTTCAATTTCTGACTGCAAACGCCCGACAAAGCCTTGAAACTCGTCCATCATCATTCTCCTTGCTTTCAGGATTTCCTATCAGAACCAAACCACTCCCCAAGGGTATTCTATGCCCGTCAGTAATTCAATCAATCACGTTTCTGTTCATTTTATTTTGCGCAACTGTTTCAACAAATGCCGAAACCGTTATGCTCACTTCTGTTTTAAGCTTCTCGTCCGCAACGTAGCAATGCAGGGGCTGCTGTGCAGGCCGATTGTTGTCTGTTGAACCTGTCATGGCAATTGTCATTTTGTAGCGGTACACTATTTATGCCCCGCATAGCGGACCCGACTTCGCTGATTATTTTGGAGAAAAGAGAATGATTATTGATGTGCACTCTCATACGTGGGAATACCCATTACATTTTGGGGACGATTTCCGAAAGCAGGCGATCCGAGCTCGCGCAGGTGTTGAAGTTGACTTAACAGTTCGCTACGAAGACTACCGTCAGGCGGCCCCGCAAGAAACACGTACAATCGTTTTTGGTGGCAAAGCGAAACTAAGCGGCATGTGGGTCGATGATACTTACGTTGCAGCGTATGTCGCGAAGCACCCGGATACGCTGATTGGATTTCTTTCTGTCGATCCGACTCAACCGAACTGGCAAGACGAACTACGGCACGGGCATGAAGAGTTGGGACTGCGGGGCATCAAACTGCTTTCGATGTACGCCGGGTTTCGCCCTGATGATTCCATTCTCGACCCGCTTTGGGAATACGCAAGTAAGCATCAACTCCCGGTTCTGTTACACACCGGCACCACATTCATTGCCCAGGCTCCTTTGGAATGCACACTCCCCCGGCATCTCGATCCCGTCGCGACCCGCTTTCCCGATGTCCGCATGATTCTGGCTCATTTAGGGCATCCGTATGAAGGGGAAACGGTTGCAGTGATCCGCAAGCACCCGAACTTGTACGCTGATATTTCTGCACTGTATTATCGCCCGTTTCAGCTTTATCAATCACTCATGCTGGTGCAGGAATACGGCATCTGGAACAAGATTCTCTTCGGCACCGATTATCCCTTCACTACTGTTAACGATACGGTTGAAGGAGTAAGAAATCTCAACAACATGCTCGAAGGGACCAATTTGCCCCGTCTGGATGAAGAACAAATCGAACAAATGATCTACCGCGACACCTTGCCTTTACTCGGCTTGTAAACGGCAAAGTGAGTCAAGTTGAAAGAGCAGCAGCAGAGTCCGCAATAGCGGCCCCTGCGCCAATGCTGAATCGTTACGATAAAAGCCTAACCCGGACAAACCGGAACCAGATAAGTTGTAGCCATACTCGCCAGAGTGTGGACGAATTGCCAACCCGATTTCCATCGTCTGGCGACGGTCGCTACCATAAGATCCTGCCAATTTTTCGCAGGATTTCAGTGACAAGAGCCTAAAACTCGACCAGCAAACTGATGTAATCGCATGGTTGGGCTTCGAATACTATTTGATCTTCATCAATCGTTAGTTCGTCCTGCACTTTCCCAGTGAAATCGAGTTCCCATGCTCTTTTTGGGGGCTTGAAGGTTGAGAGTTTTGCAGAGACATGCTTCCCTTCGGTTTCGACAAAATCGAAGCGATATCCTTTTCCAACAGGTTGATCGTTCGCTTGATCATTTTCAGACAGAGGCAGTATCTGATCGGACAGCATGTTAATCAACTGCATCGAAGGAGCGTTAATATGAAACAGCCAGGCGGAACTTCTGGTTGGTAATCGCGGCACTGGCTTCACAGAAACGGGCGTAAAAACTTCAGCCGCGGCTCTGGTTGCATGCAGGTTATCAACGGCTATTTCACAGGAAAACTTTCTGCGAGTTTCCCCATGGACGATCAGTAAACTGTCGAGCATTCTCATTTCGGTACGTTGATGAAACGGCAAATGATCGGAAATGATCGTGATGCGATGATCGTTGTCGTCTATTTCTATCGGACCGGTACTTTCGATCCGGCGTTCTCCTGCAATAAACTGACTTTGCTGAAGGGTTCCCCGTAATTTGGCCGCAGAGGCTCCCCAGGCAAATCGATGGGCATAATAAGATCGATCCGCCAATGCCGAAGGAAGTTCCAGCGGCGTTATTTCCAGATCGATCTGCACTCGTTTAATTCCACGATAAACACGAACTCTTTTCACAAAAGTTGCCAGTTTTTGATCGTTATCACTACGAGCCAGATGCCCGTGAATCTCTATTTCTCCACAAACCGGCCCCGTGCTGATTGTTTTAATAGAATCTGCAACCATGCGCGAGTATTGAGGTTCTGTATTCACATTCCCCCATTGATCCTGCCCCCGGGCGATGATGCCCGAAGATCCATCAAGCCGAAAAACAAGGCGTTCGCTGAGCAGATTCTCTGAAGAACCATGCAGTCGCAATCGTTGAATTCCACCGGTTGCAGGATCGATTTGCACATAGAAAAATTCATTCTGCAAAAAGAGTTCTCCAGCCACGGGGATTTTCGATTTGGTCTGCTTTGCCTGGTCTTTCGGGATCGATTCAATCGCAGCAAACCCGCAGGCAGGAACATCGACAATCGCAAGAGCATGGTCTTTTTCAAGTTGCAAATACTTAACCGGCTTTTGCAATGTGGGAACGCGAGGTCCAGTGGAATCTTCATTTTCAAACGGAATACGAACAATCGTTCTGCGATCTTGAAGCAAAGGATTGATCAGCACATAGCCGGCTTGATCTTTTCCCTTGCCAACAAGTTTATTCACGAGGGTAGAAGTCGCTTGTTCAATTTGATCATGCAAAGCCTGTTTTTGTTTGCTTAACGATTTCGATTCAAGTTTTGAGCAAAGCGATTGCAATTGATTGTTTGATTCGATCAACCGCGTTGCATCGTGCTGGTTGCTCAGAATTTGAGTGGTCGTCACCAGCCAGGCGTAAGCTTGCTGGAGTGTTTGCAGTTTCCAGAATTGACTGAAACGGCTAATCGCATTCGCGGCGTTGCGTCCGGTTAATTGATCCAGATCCGCAGCGATATATTGCCTCTGTTCGTGATTGGTATAATGTCCCGAATCTTCTGTCTGTTCGAAGTAGTAATCGAGTTTCTCAAACGTTCCTAAGACAGGAGCATACTGATGCACGCGAAGAATATCATGAAACCAGGGTTTGCGAATTTCGGGCCAGCGAGCCAGAACAACGCACGCCAGGTGATCGTGATTCATCGTTTCTGCCAGGCGTTCGGGAAGTTTCAGAAAACTGCTTGCGTTATCAACCGAAAGTGGAATTCGGGAAATCGCTGCAACGACACTGCCTGATCGCCCTTCCCAGGAAAAGTGAGACTGCTCTTCATCGGGATAAATCCCATCATCAAGTACGAGATGATACGCCCCCTGCATCCCAAACTTTTTCAACAACAAAGGAAGTTGTGTCGAAAGCCCAAACCTCATCCGCCCCCAAATTTTAGGAATGGTTGCAAACTGTTTCTGGAAGACCGCTTGCCCATGCTCCAATTGCCAGCGTTGCGATTGAATCGGAAGCAGTGCCGTGGGAGCTTCTTCGTAATCCCCCCCGATCACACCAACTTTTCCCTCTGCAATAGCTGCGGTTAATTTCTCTACTTCTTCCGGAGTTTCTTTCGCTGCCTGTTCAATTGATTTCGCCAGGCAAAGCAAATTCACAACATGATCCGCACCCGCTACTTTTTCCAGATCACCCGGTTTCGGCTTCTCTTCCAACAAACATAAATCAATCAGATGTGCATCGACCGCATAAAATTTCTCTCGAGATTCCAAAAGTTGCTCACACGCTAACTGCAAGAATTCTTTGGTGCGTGCTTCATCCTGCATCACAGCGAACCGGGCAGCTTCGGTGATAAACTCGGTGAAACGGGTTTCTTCGATGTTCTCGTAATGATACATCGATTGCGAAAGTAAAGAAGTCAGTAGATACACAACACCAATCGCCAGAAAGTCATCCAGGCAAACCGGTATTTGCAAATCGAATTCACCGCTTGGTTCTGTTGATTCCTGTTCCAGTGAATTTGCTAAACGTTGTTTGAGTGCTGTTTGAAAATCTTCATGCGAATGAAGTTGCTTCAACGTTTGATCGCGGTCTGAACTGGTGCGGATGACGAAAGTTCCCTGCTCTTCCGC
>JAJRTM010000499.1 GCA_024278285.1 Planctomycetota bacterium | reverse complement strand
TTTCCTGTTTCCTATTTCTTAACGATTAACGTAATAAGTATTTCTTGTCTCTCTGGGGAGTTAGACGCAGGGACTGCAGGAATGGTTCACCTGTTTTTTTAGAAATTTTATCTTTTGTAGAAACAGGTTAGCATCGGTCAAACAATTTCTGTCGTATTTATGAGCGGTAGGATGGCGTGCTTGCACCTGTTGTTTATACTGTAACTATTCAGCGGGAGGGTGGCTGGGGACAGATTGTTATTAAAAAAGTATGATTGCCCAGATAACTTTCGCACAATCTGCCCCCAGAGATGGAAATCTCGTTGCATCTCTGGGGGCAAATTGTCGCCAGTCGTACGTCAATTGTTCACGCTATTTCCGACAATTTGTCCCCAGCCACCCATCACTGAATAGTTACAAAATACTTATGTATAAACGACAGCGTGCTTGCACCCATCAAATACGGTTTCCAGTTCATCATTCTCATGCCGGTGAATCAATGGCACAATTATAACAGATTTACTCTCTCATTTTCATTGAACGCAATTCGGCACGCGAAGATGGGTGCAAGCACACCATCCTACAACGAACTGAAAATGATTCTGTTGTATGAGTGACCTTTTTTTGATCTGTGTTTGACCTGTGTTTGATCCGTGTGAATCCGTGGCTCTTTTCTTTTAACCACTAAAATGTGGGAAGAACCTTTAAGTTGAACGCTGTCGGGGGCCCATCGCCATTCCTGTTTTACGCCTTCGTGGCCTCCTGCCAATAATCAAACTTCATCTTTCGCCGACTCAAACGAATACACTCCACAGAACTTCAGTTTGCTATTATCGCGATGAATACCATAAACGCCAGCAGAGCAATGATGGCATAACACCTGCCTCAAAAAAACACCCACAGTCTCCCTATCCCTGAAAAAATAATCAGCTACACTAAATCAACAACCCGCTAGCGCCTTGCCGCTTACAATAATTTGAAATCCGACATTATTTATTCAAGCGAACCTAAATGGTAACAATTCGTTTCGCTACTCCGTTATTATTTTTCACTCATTACAGATTGCGACTTCATGATTCAAAAAACTGCTCTTTCACGTCGTGATTTTCTTTACGCAACCTCTACTGGTTCTGCGTTGCTTGCCGCTGGTCACTTTGCTCAGCAGATAATTGCAGCACCTGAGAAAAAATCGGGGAACTCGCTGATTGCATCGATCACAAAAGAGACCGTTCGCCGCAATCGGGATGGTTCCTCACAAACATGGTTTCATCCGCGTTGCTGTATGATTCCAAGTCAAAATGGCTCATCAAAAATGTTGATGAATCTGCAGGTGATCGGCGGGTCAGATTATTTCGGGCCGGTCCACTGGAGTGAATCGAACGATCTGGGAAAAACATGGACCAAGCCACAAGCGATCCCCTCGCTGGGTCGAGAACCGATGAAAGACCATGAGGGTTTAATGGCAGGCGTTTGCGATGTCACGCCGCAGTATCATCCACAGACAGAAACCGTTCTCTCGTTGGGTCACGTCGTTTTTTATCGTGGTCCACGCTTTGCAAGAGGCGATCAACTGGCCCGCTTTCCAGTTTATGCAGTTCGCCAAAAAGATGGTTCCTGGTCGCAGCGAAAAATTCTCAATTGGGACGATCCACGAGGCTCGTTCATTTACACCAACAACTGCGGCCAGCGAATCGTTATGCCCAATGGCGATATTATGATGTCCTTCACCTTCGGCTCCCATTCAAAAAGTCGCCTGGTGGCAGGTGTGCGGTGTTCATTCGATGGAAACGAATTAAAAATTATCGAAGTTGGCCCGGCTTTGAAAAGTAATGTTGGTCGCGGTTTGCTCGAACCTTCAATCACTCAATTTCAAGACCAGTTTTTCATGACAATTCGTGCAGAAGATGGTCATGGCTATGTCGCTGTCAGCAAAGATGGATTGAATTACAAACAGAAAACCGCCTGGGCCTGGGACGATGGCAAACCGATCGGCATGTCGACCACGCAGCAACACTGGCTGACACATTCAGATGGCCTGTTTCTTGTTTACACAAGAGAAGATCAGTCCAACAAAAACGTCATCCGCTGGCGCGCCCCGCTTTGGGTCGCGCGAGTCGATCCTGAAAAACGCTGCTTAATTCGTGAAACAGAACAAGTCGTACTCCCTTTGGTGGGCGACGGAATTAATGATCCCAACAACGTGGCATTAATGGGAAATTTCGATGTCACCAATCTCAGCCCGAATGAATCCTGCGTGACCGTCGGCGAATGGACCCCCAGAGCAGGAGCCAAAGGCGATTTACTGCTGGCAAGAATTCGTTGGAACAAGCCGAACTCGGCATAGTAACGTAGGCTGGGTCAAGACCCAGCTTTTTCGATGCTGATAGGTGTTGTTGGCTCATTTTTCAAGCAGATAAAGACTTGCAAAAGAGCTAACAACACCTATCAGGGCCAACCTCTTCCTTGAAGATTTGTGATTGAATACTCAAGGGTACCAGACTCTGGCTCTAATATCATCAAAGTTCGGGTCATCAACTGAAGGTACAAAAGCAATGGCAGATTCGGCTAAAAAGCAGATCGAACTTATTCTCAGTAAACTAGAAGAACGTGGGATTCCGGCTGCTCCAGTGGAAGAAGCTATCACGCTTGGAGCTTCGAACCCAGAAGCCGTGCATGAACTGGCATCGGCTGTTATGGAGCGATTCCCCAAGGGGGGAACTTTTCTCGATGCCGCCTTGAGCTTCTTGCCCGAAGACGCATGGCCCGATCTTGTCAAACAAGCTTTGAACAGACTTAATGAATCGCAAGGCGTCAACGAAGCAGCAGCTTCTGTAATCGCCTACGCCAGCCTGCAAATGCCATCTTCACTACATGCGGAGCTGGAACGCATTTTCAATGTTCGGCCCAATTCTGGTTCCTACCACGAGAACTATCCGTGGCGAGAATCCGGCGGAAAGGATTTCGCTCATTTACGAAGCATTGTTGATAGTCCATCGTCACCAGATGACGACCGCATGCGAGCGTGGACCGCAATGCTTGAGACTCGGCACCTGGAGGTAATTAAGTATGCCTATTCGCACTGCGATGCGATGTATTCTGCAGCACAGCCCGGTTACTCACAAGATGAATGGGTCCAGGCACACCTTCAACTTGTCAGCTTCAACATTGACAACGGATCGCTGAACCGTTTATGCGGCGAATCGCTCCATCACATTCGGTTCCCCGAATCATTTTTCGATGATGTGTCTCGTCCGCCTTGGCTGGCAAGAGTTCACCCAACGTGGAAACTGCGTTCGACCGGCAAGACCATCTCGTTCGGCGGTTGGAGCGTGAGTCCATGTTCGCTTTGTGGCGAACGACTACATCGCCTGCTTGTTCTTGACCCGGTGCCACAGAGCTTGGGAGTCACGACAATGCAACGCCTTGAATTTGCGACTTGTCTTTCATGTCTTGGATGGGAGCAACAGCCACTCTCTTACCACCACGACGAGCATGGCAATCCGATGAATGTCGGATACGACGGGCCACCTGTGAAACCGGAATTTTCGGTCGGTCCGCTGATAGACGCTGAAGTCTGCTTGGCTGAAACGCCTCAGCGATGGTACTGGCAGGATTGGGGACTTAGCAACAGCCGTGAGAATCTTAATCGAATCGGTGGTGAACCATGCTGGGTTCAGGATGCCGAGTACCCAAGTTGCCCGTCGTGTCAGCGCGTGATGAAATTTATTATACAACTCGATTCCGATCTGCCGACAGCAAATGGAGAAGAGTGGCTGTGGGGTAGCGGAGGTATCGGATACGGGTTCTGGTGTGATGATTGCAAAATCAGCAGTTTCTTGTGGCAGTGTACCTGAATAGCGACACACCACTGCAAACTATCATTCCATTTTATACACGACAAAGCAGCATTAAAAGACAGTCGCTACTTCGCTAATGGGATTGTCTGAGCTACCCGGTATCATATCCGCTCGAACTCTCCGTCATAATTTTCTGGCCATGCTACTTTGTATCGACCATTTTTTGGACGTCGAATAATCAGTGCCCCATCGAGCATGTTGTGATGCTTTAAGTGTGCCTTGATTATTGTAATTGCAGAACCCCAACTACCACGGGGAAACACAAAGATGTTCATCGTGTTATTGCCAAAATCATGTCCATCGACTTTGGCATGATCATTCTGAGAAAATGCCTGGATGAGAACCTCTTCAATATGTATTAGCCGTTCCCATTCCTCGGCAGCACCAACTTGTGTGAATTGTACTATGATTGTGTTGCGCATCGGAATCGTCTGCTTCACGCCTAACTTATTTTATTATTTTATTATTTTATTATCCGGGGCAGCAAGTAGTAGGGTGTGCTGTGCACACCAATCGTAAGAGTTTGATTTCCTGAATAATCTTCACGATGTATTTCATTTCAAAAATGATAGAACACGCAAGTACCATTGTGGTACGCACATAGGCTGTGAATTTTTCAACAATCAAGAAAAACAAGGTCTCGTTATTTTGAATTCATGCCATTTTATTGTAGCCAAGAGTAACTTGAAGGCTGAAAAGGGCAGATTCATAACAGTGAAAACAACCTGTACAATCTGGGGCGTTGAAAAAATCACACTCTACCCGGCTGGCAAGAATTCGTTGGAACAAGCCGAACTCGGCATAGTAACGTAGGCTGGGTCTCGACCCAGCCTACGGCCTACGGACTGTTTTGGTAATCCTTTTCGGTTAATGAAGACAGGACAGATTGTTGCCAGTGATGTAATTGTTCTTCGAGTTGTTTGGCGATTTCCGGATGTACCTCAAGCAGATTCTGTTTTTCTGCAGGATCCTTGATGAGGTCAAACAGTTCGATTCGTTTCTCTTTTCCTTTGGGATGAATCACCAGTTTGTATCGATTATCGACGATGGCGCGAGGGCCCGAATAATCTTCTGCGGTGATTGTTGGATGACGAAAGTTTCGGAAGTTACGTGTGGGTATCCCGTTACCCAACTTGACCAACGGGGTTGTTCCTTTTTGTAGTTCCGGATCGATGTAATCTTCCAGATCGCTTTTCAATTCATGTCGAAAATCGAACTTCCAGAAGCAGATCGGCTTCGGACGCTTTTTCATATTGCCATCGAGTAAGCAGGAGAGATCGATACCATCTAACGGGCGGGAAGAGACGGGGATATCGAGAATCGAACAGAGTGTTGGCAAGATATCGCTGGTGACAGTATTTACATCGCTGACGAACGGCTTGGGGATGCGGGCGGGCCATTCAATGATTCCCGGCACGCGTATCCCGCCCTCATAAACATACGCTTTTTGACCACGAAACGGGGAAGTTGCCAAGCCGCTGCGAGGCGTTCCGTTATCGCCACAATACCAAAACAGCGTGTTGTCCCGCAAATTTTCACTTCGCAAATAATCACGCAGCGTGCCGATGGATCGATCCATTGCGGTAATTTCTGCGAACCGTTCCCGCAATACTTCGCGCAGAGGGCGTTTCACCTGTAACCCGGTTTCGTTCGATGTCAGCCGCACCATTTTCTGTTGATACTCCTGCGGCAGATTATCGTAAAGAGCAAGATCTTCAGGGAGTCCACTATAAGGTTCGTGAGGCGAACCAAACCAAACCACCGCCAGGAATGGTTTTCCCTCTTTTTGAGATTGCTTGATGAATTTAATCGTTTCATCGACGACAATCGCTGAACTTTCTCCTTTGAATAGAATTGGAGGGCCGCCATTGCGCGAGAGAAGCGGATTCATTTCGAAAAAGTTATCGTGCGAAACCCATTGGTCAAACCCCATCGCTCCGGGATTTGTTGGAGAAGCCGCCTTCACCGGACCAAGGTGCCACTTGCCAAAATGTCCGCAAGCGTAACCTGCCTTGCTCAACAGATGAGCAATCGTAATTTCTTCCGGTCGAATCGAGCAGCCGGCAAGCAATGTTCCATAACGATTCGGGTGCCTGCCGGTGAGAACACTGCCTCGCGTTGGCGAACAGGAAGGATGAGCCGCGTAGAAATGATCGAGCCGTAACCCCTGCCTCGCCATTTCGTCCAGCACCGGGGTCTGTAAAATCTGATGCCCGTTGTAACCGGTCTCTTCCCAGCCGTGATCATCCCCCATACAAAGAATAATGTTCGGCCGCTCTTCAGCACCAAACGAAGTACGAACAAAACAGAGGGCGATAAGCAGCACAAGAACCAACCGATTCCATCTGATAAGCGTCATTGCAAGGTCATTCCTTGTGATCATCTTCGTACTACCTGTTAAAAATCGAATCATGTAGGCTGGTAAATTTCTTAAGTTGTTGTTACTGGCACTGTTGCGCCTTGTTTTTTGATTCCACTGTGTGTGCCACGGCTCTGTGAGCCGTGGGAGCGAAATTTCAAGCTACCTTTTGCGGAAAACGCTCACTCTAACGCATCACGGCTCACAGAGCCGTGGCACACGAAATCGTTATTTCTTGCAACAGTTTCTCAATATAAAAACACCCTGAGTCTTCCCAGTCTACGGACTACTGCTTTTATCCGAGAGGATAGGAAACTCGTTTCAGATGACTTAATTGACTGTTGATGTCGGCCAAGTCAAACTTTTCAGGGGCAAGCTTATCCAGATCGATAAACCCTTCGTATTCGTTATTTTCCGGATCGTTTTTCGCATCCAGTATATCAGCGTATCCCCAGACGCCGCCG
>JAJRTM010000004.1 GCA_024278285.1 Planctomycetota bacterium | reverse complement strand
GGCTGGCTCGTCGATGCGTATCTAAACGTTGGTCGAATCGAGGAATCGAAAAAGCACGCTGAAATCTACAAGCTGGTTAAGCCGGCTCGGCTGAACTAAACGACCACCATCTGTTGGTCTGCAAAGAACTCTCGCTGGATATTATTTGACCACTTGCGTGGAAAGTAATTATCCACTTATTGATTGATTCAATTGAATCAATTTGTTTTGTCGTGCTTGTTCCCGTGTCATGTCTGTCTGTTTCCTGCTGTTTTTTGGTAGTTATTCAGAAAGGGCGCTATTTTCTTATCGTAGGTGGCATCTGGCAAATTCTGGAACAGCAATTGCTATATAAAACAATGGACAGAATGGATCTCTCGAAAAGAAATAAGAATTTGATCTCGGAAATCTTGGTTTGAAATACAAAGTACAGGTTTGAGCATTATGGCAATGAATATTCAGAAACTGATCATCAAAGCCGTGCCCGTCTTTTTTCTACTTGGCATGATGGCAGTCGGCTGGTTCATGGTCCATGAACTCGAAACCACAGGCAAAAGTCATGCGATGGAAGAGGGGGGATCAGCCGAACAGTCAGGCGAATCGGTAAATTTGGTTACATTATCCGATGGGAAGTTACGTTCAGCAAACATAAAAATCGAACCTGTACAGCTTCGAATGGTTCAGCATCATCATCTGGTTCCGGGGCGAATTCGATACGACGATGAAAAACAGATTAACCTAAAAACCCCTGTAAATGGGATTCTTATTGATGTCTTAAAAAAACCAGGGGACAGAGTTCAGCAAGGCGACCTTCTGGCTGTCATTAACAGTTCTGAAATAGGCCAGGCTCGTGCTGATGTTCTGAAACGTCGTTCAGAGTTGAAAATAGTTACACGCACATACGACCGCGAAAAGAAAATCGCAGATAACCTTGAACACCTTTTCGTTGAATTGAATAATAACAAAAGCATTTCTGATGTCGAAAAATCGTTTGCAGACATGACACTGGGAATGTACAGGCAACAAATCCTGGCTGCCTACTCGAAAGATATACTTGCAAAAACTCTGATAAAAAAGATACAGCCCCTTGCCAATACTGGGTCGGTTTCCGGGCGATTAATCCGAGAGAGAGAAAGTGACCAACAAATAGCCAGTGCGGCTTATCGCGCGATTTGTGACCAGGCGAAATTCAGCTGCGTCCAGACAAAGATGCAGGCAGAAAGTGATGTTGCTGATGCTAATCGTCGTCTGCGTATCGCCAGGCAATATCTGGAAACAATGCTGGGCTATCGCGAGGAAGTTTCAGAAAGTATCCCTGCAAATCTTCTCTCTCGATTGGAAATTCGGGCTCCCTTTGCAGGATCAATTGAAACCAGATCGTTTGCCAGAACCGAGCGTGTTGTCAGGTCCGATTCATTATTCATTCTTGCAGATACCTCTACTCTTTATGTTGCAGCAGATCTTCGGGAAAATGATTGGCCTGCTGTTGGGATTAAACCTGGGCAAATAATTAATTTTCAGGTTCCTGCAATCTCTGATCACGCTTTTTCAGCCAAAGTTCATTATGTTGGCAGAGAGGTTTCAACCGCCAGCAATTCAATTCCTTTGATTGCAGTTGTTGATAATTCTGATCGCAAACTGCGACCAGGAATGTTTGTGCGAGTCGCGGTTCCGTTGGGAAAACGGCAAGAAAAACTGGCAGTCAGGCCAGCATCGATTGTTCAGCACAATAACGAACAGTTTGTTTTTGTTGCTATTTCGGATAACCAGTTTCAGCAAGTGAAAATTTCAACGGGTATCGCCTCTCAGGAGTGGGTTGAAATTACAAATGGCCTGCAAGCAGGGCAACAGGTTGTGATTGAGGGAGTGTTTCTACTCAAATCAGAATTGTTGCTTGAAGGGGAAGAATAACTCGTCTTTTTGTCAGTTACGAAAACTGACTTCATTGCGGTCATTTTTTTGAGTACATGATCTGCAATTCCCTCCATCATTTTCTCCTTTGCTTCAGCCCTCCCTGTTACCTCGTTCTTATAAAAGATTCTGATCAGGAACCTCTTCGATGTTAACTCGTTTAATTGAATTTTCTCTCACGAATCGGGTTCTGGTACTGGTTTTAGTTTTTCTAATGGCTGCCGCCGGTCTGTACTCTGCTTTTAATCTTCCGATCGACGCTGTGCCTGACATGACCAACGTGCAGGTTCAGGTTGTGACCAATGCTGGCTCGTTATCTCCCGTGGAAGTCGAACGCTACGTCACTTACCCGGTAGAAACTGTGATGGGAGGGCTTCCCAGGATTGAGGAAATACGCAGTGTTTCCAAATTTGGGATTTCGGTTGTGACGATTGTGTTTAATGAGGGGACTGATATTTATTGGGCCAGACAACTTGTTTCCGAACGCCTTGCAGAAGCCAAAAAAGATATCCCCCCAGGGTACGGTTCCCCGACGATTGGTCCATTGACGACCGCGTTGGGAGAAGTGCTACAGTTTGAAGTTCGTAGTAAAACGCATTCCCCGATGGCGTTGCGGACGCTACTTGATTGGGAAGTTGCTCCCAAACTAAGGGCAGTCAAAGGAGTCACTGAAATCAATACGCATGGGGGCTACTACAAAACATTTGAAGTACGTCCCGATCCAGATCGCATGACAAGTTACGGCGTTTCGCTAGAGCTGCTTTTTAGTCGCCTGAAGAATAATAATTCAACAGCAGGTGGTGGTTATGTTGTGCATCACGGGGAACAACGATTTATTCGGGGTTCTTCGTTGTTAAGTGATATCGAAGATATTAAATCGGTTGTTGTACGTCTCGAAAAAGATGGAACGCCTATTCTTGTCAGTGATATCGCAGAGGTTGAAATTGCACCAATGACCAGACAGGGAGCAGTCACGCGTGATGGACGCGGAGAGGCTGTCACCGGCTTGGTGATGATGTTGATTGGCGAGAATTCGCGACTGGTTGTTCAAGCCGCCAAGCAGCGGTTGATTGAAATTCAGAAAACATTACCAGAAGGAGTCATGCTGGAAGTGACTTATGATCGATCTGCCTTGATTGGTCGAACATTGAAAACGGTTCTCACCAATTTAACCGAAGGAGGAATGTTGGTGATGATCGTGCTGTTGTTTATGCTGGGGAGTTTGCGAGCAGGGATATTGGTTGCCTTAGCGATTCCGCTTTCCATGCTTTTTGCAACAAACGTCATGTTACTCACGGGGGTTACTGCCAGTCTGATGAGTCTGGGAGCCATCGATTTTGGTCTGATAGTTGATAGTTCGGTCATCATGATTGAAAACTGCATTCGTAGACTCTCTCACGATAACAAAGGAACTCCCCATATCGATGTCATTCGAGATGCAGCTGTTGAAGTTCGAAAACCGACGATGTTCGGCGAGTTAATTATTTCCGTTGTTTATTTGCCGATATTGCTCCTTCAGGGATCGGAAGGAAAGCTGTTCCGCCCGATGGCTCTTACGGTGCTGTTTGCCTTAGCAGGGTCGATGATTCTTTCCATGACGTTAATGCCAGCACTGGCATCGATGCTGTTGCCCAAAAAGATGGACGAAAAAGATGTCTTTCTTATTCGTATGATTAAGAAAGTGTATGAGCCAATCGTGAAACTTACGATCAGTCATCCTGTTGTAACCGTTACCGCTGCGGTGGTGTTATTTGCGGTGAGCATACCTGTTGCAATGAATCTGGGAGCAGAATTCATGCCTCGACTCGAAGAAGGTGACCTGCTGGTCGAAGCGATCCGCCTGCCAAGTGCAACATTGGAAGGCTCGATTAAAATGTCTACCCAAATCGAAAAACTACTCAAAGAATTTCCAGAAGTTAAAACGGTTTTCAGTAAAACAGGTCGCCCCGAAATTGCTAACGATGTAATGGGCGTGCATCAAACCGATGTCTGGGTACTTTTGCATCCGGTAGACGATTGGCCTGAGCAGAAAACTCGAAACGAACTTATCGAGGAAATGTCGGCTGTCCTCAATGAAAATGTGCCAGGAGTTGCCTTCGGATTCACCCAGCCAATTGAAATGCGAGTGGATGAACTGGTTGCAGGCGTGAAAGCAGATGTTGCAGTTTTGCTTTATGGAGACAACCTCAAAACGTTGGGACGATTGGGAAAAGAGATCGAAGCAGCACTCCAGCATATTCCCGGTGCAGTTGACGTCAAAGCAAATTATCAAGCAAACCTGTCCACATTATCTATACGTACCCGACCGGATAAACTTGCCCGATATGGGATTGATGCACAAGCAGTTCTCAATGTCGTTTCCTCAATCGGAGGTTACCAGGTGGGACAAATATTTGAAGGGCGTGCCCGCTTCCCAATTATTGTGCGGATTCCCGAGCAGTGGCGAAAAGATATTTACAGACTGGAACAGCTTCCTGTTTCTGACTCTCGAGGCAATACGGTTCCCTTGAAAGAACTAGCTGATATTTCTCTGGAAGAAACTCCTCCGACAATCGAACACGAAGCAAACCGCAGACGTACATTTATTTCTGCCAATGTTCGCGGTCGCGACGTTGCTTCCTTTGTTGCCGATGCACAGCGAGCAATCGCAGAACGTGTTGATATTCCTACTGGTTATGAAATTCGATGGGGAGGAGATTTCGAAAATCTGCAATCGGCAAGCAAACGATTGATGATGATTACCCCCATCGTGTTAATTATCATTCTGATGCTGCTGCATGCTTCTTTAGGTTCAATGCGACTCGCG